>NZ_JACARK010000440.1:0-2741 GCF_013386655.1 Pseudomonas sp. K5002
GCTCATGGAGCCGCGGGTGAGCATGGCGCGCATGCCCAGATCGCGCACGCTGTCGACTTGCACGTCGATCGCCTGTTCCAGGCCGTCCGGGAACAGGTAGTGGTGGTCTGCCGCCGTGGTGCAGCCCGAGAGCAGCAGTTCGGCCAGGGCCACTTTGCTCGCCAGCGCGAGTTTTTCCGGGGTGAGTCGGGCCCAGACCGGATACAGGGTTTTCAGCCAGGGAAACAGCGGCTGGTTGACCACCGGCGCCCAGGCGCGGGTCAGGGTTTGATAGAAGTGATGGTGGGTGTTGATCAGCCCCGGAAGCACCACATGCTCGCGGGCATCAAAGACTTGCCCACAGGGCACGGAGGGTTCTTGGCCCCAGCCCAGCACTTCGGTGATCACACCGTCTTGCAGCACCAGGCCGCCACGGGCGTCGAGGCCATTGGCAGTGAAAATCGCGAGGGGGTTTTTTAACCAGATACGGGTCGCAGGCATTGGCCGGCTCCTCTGAATGATGGGTTCAGGTTTGCCAGCTCAGTGTTGCCCTGTCTGCTGATCCAGGGTCGCCGGGGAGGGCGAGGTGCGCAGTTTACGTGTGGATCGTTATCGACGGCAATCGGCCGATAACGATCCCGGTTTTTTACCAGGCGATGGTGTCGCCCTTGTAGTCCACAAAGTGATGGCCGCCCTTGCCGGTGTAGGCATTCACCTGGTCAACCAGGCCGCGCACGCTGGTGGGCACGTCGATGTGGGCGTTTTCGCCACCCATGTCGGTCTTCACCCAGCCCGGGTGCAACGACAGCACGGTCAGTTTCTGATCGCCCAATTGGGTGACGAAGCTGTTGGTCATGGAGTTGAGGGCGGCCTTGCTGGCCTTGTACAGCGCCAGATCCGAGCCGTCGGGAATGGTGACACTGCCCAGGATCGAACTCATGAAGGCCAGCACGCCGGTGCCTGGGCGGATCTGCCCGACAAAACGCTGGGCCAGGTTGATCGGCGCCACGGCGTTGGTGAAAAACAGTTGGCCGACTTCAGCCAGGGTGGCGTGGCCCGGTTCCTGGTTGGCCGGGCCTTTGACACCGGCATTGACGAACAGCAGGTCGAAGGTTTTTTCCTTGAGGCGCTGGCTGAGGGCGATTACCGCCTGCTGGTCATCCATGTCGAGCTTTTCGATTTGCACCTCGCCCAATGCCTTCAAGGCATCGGCCTTTTGCGGGTCGCGCACGGTGGCGGTCACCTCCCAGCCGTCCGTCAGCAGTTGCTTGGCCAGGCCAAGGCCCAGGCCCCGGGAGGCGCCGATAATCAGTGCGGTTTTTGAAGTGGACATGAATGGCTTCCTTTGACGGTGGAGGTTCACGGGTTCAGTGGACAACGCTGGCCGAGCCTTTGCTGCAACTCCTGGCGCAGTTGGTCGAGTTCGGCGATGCGGGTTTCGATCAGGTTGAGCTTGTCTTGCAGGAGCTGGGTCACGGCGCTGTCGGGGTCTGGAGCTTGCCATAATGCGCCGACGCTGTTGCCGATTTCACCCAGGCTGAAGCCCAGGCGCTGGGCGGTCTTGATGTACAGCACCAGTTGCACCATGTCGGCGGGGTAGTCACGGTAACCGTTGGCACTGCGTTGCGCGGCAATCAGCCCGCGTTGCTCGTAGAAACGCAGGGTGTCGCGACTGACCTGGCTGGCCTGGGCTAATTCGCCGATACGCATGTAGAGGGCTCAAGGGGGCTTGACCCTGGAGCATACTCCAGGCTTTAGCCTGCTGGCTTCTTGAATTTAAGGAGCTTACGGCTATGTGGACCGCACACCAATACCGTCGACTGGTTCGGGCCAGCGGTTGGTACGACCTGATCGTCACCGCCGCACTGGTCACACCCTGGACGTTTGTCCTGCTGCATAACGCCCTGGTGGCGTTGAACCTGCCCGGCGAGCTGCCGCCGTTCGCGCCTGTGCATATGTTGATGGCGAACCTGATGGGCTCGATTGTCTGCGTGTGGTCGGTGCTGCGAATCCGCGACCCACAAGCGATCTTTGGCCGCTACGACGCCGCCGGCCGAGTGCTGTTTGCCACCTGGCAGATCTACGCGCTGGCCCATGGTGCCAGTACTGTATTGGTGATTGTCGTGGTGTTTGAAGTGCTGTGGGCGGTGGCTCAGTTGATACCGGTGCGCCTAGCAGCAAGTTGATCAAAAAACGCTCAGTTGTGCCGGAACGTTGCAGGCTCTGCTGCGGGGTCACTCTTGCACGGGTTATCCACAGGTTGCTCCACAGTAATTGTGCGCAAGCGTGACCGGTGGATATAAGCGCTGTGGCCCTTTGTTCTAAAGGACATAACCCGCCTAACTGACTGTTTTTGAGCTGGATTAATACTTTCGTGCAGTGCCTTGAACAAAAACTGTACAACCGTCTGAAACCCTTGTGACAGAAGGGTTACAGGCGAGTGTGCTCAGGTTATCCACAGGCAGGTGCACAGTAGATGTGGGCAGTTTCAGCGCTCCAGCAGAATGCGCCCGCGACTCAGGTCGGCGAGCTGCGCTTGCAGGGTGTCGATATGTGCCTCGCCGAGGGCCAGCTGCAGGTCGACGCCATTGGCGGTGAAGGTTTCTTCCATCACCAGCCCACCCAGTTCGGCCACTCGCAGCTTCACCAACTGCAGCTCGGCAAAACCACAGGAGCAGCTCAGCGGCACCCGTTTGATCAGCTCGACGCGTTCGGCGGCTTGCAGGCATTTGTTCGCGCCGCCGCCATAGGCGCGGGCCAGG
>NZ_JACARK010000441.1:0-1910 GCF_013386655.1 Pseudomonas sp. K5002
GCCTATCGCAGCAATGCCCCGCACCGCGAGCGAGTCGCCTCGCCGTTGATCCTCGATGACCTGCAGGCCGTGGCCGATGCCGCCATCGCCGGGGTCGGCCTGGCCTGGTTGCCCAGTTGGCTGATCGCCCACTACGTGTTGCGCGGGCAACTGCAGGCGGTACTGCCGGGCCACCGCGAGCAACCGATGCCGATCCATGTCATCTGGCCCACGGCGACGCACATGCCGGCCAAGACCCGGTGCGCCATCGACGCGTTGGTGGCCGGCACACCGTCGTGCCTGGCGGGTAGCTGATCAGAACGCGATGGACGTCTGCACATACAGCGTGCGCGGCTCGCCGACGTATTTGCCCTTGTTGTTATCGTCAAACGAGCGGGTGTAGTACTGCTTGTTGAAGATGTTTTTCACACCCACCGCCACGTTCAAATCCGACAGCTGCGGGCCAAAGTCGTACGCCGCGCGGCTGCTGAACAGCATGTAGCCAGGAATGCGTCCGGTGCTGCCATCAGCACTTTCTGCTTCAGTGTTGGCGTTGTCGGCAAACTGGCTGCTCTGGTAGCTGCTGTCCACGTTCAACTTCCAGCGACCTTCGGTGTAACCCACACCCAGGGTGCCCTTGTGCTTGGAGGAGAAGGGTACGCGGTTGCCTTTGTTCGGGCCGTCTTCGCGGATGGTGGCGTCGACGTAGGCGTAGGTGGCGTACACATCAAAACCGGCGAGCGCCGGGCTCAAGCCGTCGAGGGCGTAGTTGATGCTGGACTCGATGCCCTGATGGCGGGTTTCGCCGCGGGCGATCACGGTGTCGTTGGTCTGGTTGCTGTCGTACTGGTTGTCGAAGTTGATCAGGAACGCGCCGATCTCGGCGCGCAAGGTGCCGTTGTCATAGCGTGTGCCGAGTTCCCAGGTGCGGGCTTTTTCCGGCTTCACTTCGCCACTGGTCACGCGGTTGGGCATCTGGCTGTACTGCACGCTGCCGAACGAACCTTCGGTGTTGGCATAGAGGTTCCAGTCGTCGGTCAGGTGGTAGAGCACGTTCAGCGCCGGCAGGGCGGTGTTGTAGTCGCCTTTGTATTTGACGTTGCTGAGGTTGTTGGTCTGCTGGGACTCGATCATCTCGTAGCGGATGCCCGGGGTGATGGTCCACTTGCCGATATCTATCCGGTCGTCGACGAAGAACGCATTGGCTTCGGTGCTGCCTCGGGTGTCGCGGTCGTTGCGGCTGTCGGTGGTCGGCAGTTGCTGATTGGCGGAAATCGGCGTGCGGTAGCGCAGTTCGTGGCCGGCCTCGTTGATGTAGCGGTAGCCCACGCCGACTTCGTGGCTGGTTGGGCCGAGGTCGAAGCCTTGGGCGAAACGGGTTTCCAGGCCGCGTACCCAATACTCGCGGGGCGACAGGGAGAGGAAATTGCCCTGGTCCAGGTAACCGCTGCGCAGGGTGGTGGTGAAGAAGCTGTTGACCGTGAATTCCCGGCGGTCTTCCTGGTAGCGATAGCCTGCGTTGAACATGGTGCGCCGGCCCCAGAACTGGTCGTAGGGGCGGGTGGACTGGTACGGGTCGGCCTTGTAGGCCGCAGTGCTCAAACCACCGGGCATATCCGCCTTGCCTTCGTAGTACTGCGCCATGGCGTTGAAGCTGTTGGCGTCGTCCAGCTGGTATTTGCCCTTGAGGATCAGGTCGTCGATGCGGGTGTCGCTGTTCTCGCGCCAATCACCACCACGGGTGCCGGAATACAGGATCGCGCCGCCCAGGCCGTTGTCCGCCGTGCCGCCGGCCAGCAGGTTGCCGGTGGTCTTGAAGCCATCGTGGCTGGAAGACGGGCTGGTTTCGGTTTGCAGGCCGCCTTTCACCGTTGGCGCATCGGGAATCGCGCGCGTGACGAAGTTGACGATGCCGCCGACGTTCTGCGGGC
>NZ_JACARK010000442.1:0-1634 GCF_013386655.1 Pseudomonas sp. K5002
CCTGGCCATCGTCAAACATGTGCTGCTGCGCCATCGCGCGCGGCTGGAAATCAGTAGCGTGCTCGGCCACGGCAGTACCTTTACCTGCCATTTCCCGCCGGCCCAGGTGACACATTCCCGGGTCCTTCATCAGGACGAGTGACCCTCCGCCCGGCAGCCGCCACTAGGCAAGCGCCCCGTCAGCCGCTACATTGGCGGACTTGCGCCTGCCTTTCAGGCCCACCTGCTCACCCTTTTCGATTAGACGGAACCCGCAAAACCCCATCATGGACCCTTCCCCTGGCATCACCCTCGCGACACTCTTCGCCGACTTCGGCATGATTCTTTTTGCACTGATCCTGGTACTGCTCAACGGCTTTTTCGTTGCGGCGGAATTTGCCATGGTCAAACTGCGCTCGACCCGGGTCGAGGCCATCGCCCACAAGAACGGCTGGCGCGGGCAGATCCTGCGCACCGTACACAGCCAGCTCGACGCCTATCTGTCGGCCTGCCAGTTGGGTATCACCCTCGCCTCCTTGGGCCTGGGCTGGGTCGGTGAGCCGGCCTTCGCGCACATCCTCGAGCCGTTGCTGGGGGCGATCGGTGTGCAGTCGCCGGAAGTGATCAAGGGCGTGTCGTTCTTTGCCGCCTTCTTCGTGATCTCGTACCTGCACATCGTGGTCGGTGAACTGGCGCCCAAGTCCTGGGCCATTCGCAAGCCCGAGTTGCTGTCGCTGTGGACCGCCGTGCCGCTGTACCTGTTCTACTGGGCCATGTACCCGGCGATCTACCTGCTCAACGCCAGTGCCAACGCCATCCTGCGCATCGCCGGCCAAGGCGAGCCTGGCCCGCACCACGAGCACCATTACAGCCGTGAAGAACTGAAACTGATCCTGCACTCCAGCCGCGGCCAGGACCCGAGCGACCAAGGCATGCGCGTGTTGGCCTCCGCCGTGGAAATGGGCGAGCTGGAAGTGGTGGACTGGGCCAACTCCCGGGAAGACCTGGTGACCCTGGACTTCAACGCACCGCTCAAGGAAATCCTGGCGCTGTTCCGTCGCCACAAGTTCAGCCGCTACCCGGTGTACGACGCCGTGCGCAACGAGTTCGTCGGCCTGCTGCACATCAAGGACCTGCTGCTGGAACTGGCGGCCCTGGACCACATTCCCGAGTCGTTCAACCTGGCCGAGCTGACCCGCCCGCTGGAACGCGTATCGCGCCATATGCCGCTGTCGCAACTGCTCGAGCAGTTCCGTAAAGGCGGCGCGCACTTCGCCCTGGTGGAAGAGGCCGACGGCAAGGTCATCGGCTACCTGACCATGGAAGACGTTCTGGAAGTACTGGTAGGCGACATCCAGGACGAACACCGCAAGGCCGAGCGCGGCATCCTCGCTTACCAGCCGGGTAAATTGCTGGTGCGTGGCGACACGCCGCTGTTCAAGGTGGAGCGCCTGCTGGGCGTCGACCTGGACCACATCGAGGCCGAAACCCTGGCCGGGCTGATCTACGACACCCTGAAACGGGTGCCGGAAGAGGAAGAAGTGCTGGAAGTCGAAGGCCTGCGCATCATCATCAAGAAGATGAAAGGGCCGAAGATCGTGTTGGCCAAGGTGCTGTTGCTCGACTAGGGCACACCCCCTGTAGGAGCGAGCTTG
>NZ_JACARK010000442.1:1661-2418 GCF_013386655.1 Pseudomonas sp. K5002
AGCTCGCTCCTACAAAAGCCTTACCGCGTGCCCAGCGCAAAGTTGGGCAACGCCTGCACCGGCTGGTTGAATTCATAGGGAATCGACACCAGCCCCGACGCCGTCGTGCGCTGCACCACAAAATGCAGATGCGGCCCGCTGCTGTTGCCGGTATTGCCCGACAGCGCCAGCGGGGTGCCCACCGCCACGCGCTGCCCTTCCCTGACGCTGACCGACCCTTGCTTGAGGTGCAGGTACACGCCTTGCGTGCCGTCATCGTGCTGCACCCGCACGAAATTGCCCGATGGATCGCTGCCGCGCCCGCTCTGCTCGTTCTCGGTTTTCAGTACGACACCGCCACGTGCCGCGATGATTGGCGTGCCTTCAGGCATGGCAATGTCCATCGCATAACGGCTTTTGAGCTCGGAGTGGCTGAAGGTACCGTTGGGGCCTTGGGTGAGACGGAACGGCCCGCCACGCCAGGGCAAGGGATAACGATAGGAAGCGGGTTGCGACGGATATACAGGCTTGGGAATCACCCGCTCCTGATACACAAACGCCTGTGCCCCGGGCGTGTACCGGTCGCTGAAGACCACAGCGCCGTCGGCGTCGATGGATTTGTAGAGGGTCATGGACATCGCCGGCATGACAACGGCGAACAGTCCACACAACAGCAGTGAGCGCACGAGCATCGGGTTGGCCTGCCAGGGACGACTGAATGGCAGGCTAACAAGGGATCATGACAGTGCTATGTGAACCAAACACTAACCCTGTGGCG
>NZ_JACARK010000442.1:2424-2883 GCF_013386655.1 Pseudomonas sp. K5002
CGCCACAGGTTTTTTGGAGACCCCATCAAGTCACGCACCCGGCACAAAATGCTTCTGTGCGGTCCCGCGGGCGATCAGCCGCGAAATGTAGTCAAGCTTCTGCGCATCCTGGTCGATAAACCGGAAGGTCAGTTGCAGCCAGTCACTGTCGGGCTTGGGCTCGTAGGCCACCACGGCATGCAGGTAGCCATTGAGACGCGCCACTTCAGCGTTCTCACCCTGCTCCAGGTCGAGCACGGCGCTTTCCAGTACCTGAGGCAGGATTTCACCACGACGCACCACCAGCAGCGCCTCCTTGATGCTCAGGGCCTTGATCACACACTGCTGGGTGCCACTGGACAAGCGCAGCTGGCCCTGGCCACGACCGCTGGCAGGCGACGCTGCCGCAGCCACCTGCACCGGCGGGCTGTTGAGCAGGCCTTTGCTGGGCGCGGCCACCGGGGCCGGCTTGACTGCGTC
>NZ_JACARK010000443.1:0-7334 GCF_013386655.1 Pseudomonas sp. K5002
CGCGCCTCTTCAACCAGCGCGCCCCGTGGATTGTGGCGGGCATCGGCTACGGCGACAACGCTGAGGCCGGCGTCGAACCAGTCCAGCGCCACGCGGTAGGCGTGATCGTTGTTGGTGGACAGCACCAGCTTCTTGCCCGGTGCCACGCCGTAGCGACGCACGTAAGTGGAGACCGCTCCCGCCAGCATGTTGCCCGGTACGTCGTTGTTGCCGTACACCAGCGGACGCTCGCACGCACCAGTGGCCAACACCACGCGCTTGGCGCGAACCCGGTGGATACGCTGACGCACCTGGCCAATCGGTGCACGGTCACCGAGGTGGTCGGTGAGGCGTTCGTGAATGGTCAGGAAGTTATGGTCGTGGTAACCGTTGACGGTGGCGCGAGGCAGCAGCACCACGTCCGGCAGGGCCTTGAGTTCAGCAATCACACTGGCAACCCACTCGGCCGCAGGCTTGCCATCGAGGCTTTCGCGGGAGTCCAGCAGGGAGCCGCCGAATTCTTCCTGCTCGTCCGCGATGATCACCCGGGCGCCACTGCGGGCGGCGGCCAACGCAGCCGCCAGGCCGGCAGGGCCCGCGCCCACAATCAGCACGTCGCAATGACGGTTCATGTAGTCGTAGGTGTCCGGATCGTTCTCGGTCGGCGAGCGGCCTAAACCTGCAGCCTTACGGATGTACTTCTCGTAAGTCATCCAGAACGATTGCGGGTACATGAAGGTTTTGTAGTAGAAACCCGGCGGCATCAGCTTGCCGCCGACCTTGCCGAGAATGCCCATCATGTCGTTGTTCACGCTCGGCCAGCCGTTGGTGCTGGTGGCGACCAAACCCTGGTACAGCGCCTGCTGCGTGGCGCGCACGTTGGGGATTTGCGTGGCTTCGGTGGCGCCGATCTGCAGCACCGCGTTCGGCTCTTCGGCACCGGCGGCGAAGATGCCGCGCGGGCGGGAATACTTGAAGCTGCGACCGATAATGTCGACGCCGTTGGCCAGCAATGCAGCGGCCAATGTGTCGCCCTCAAAGCCTTTGTAGCTCTGGCCGTTGAAGGTAAAGCTCAGGGCTTTGTTGCGGTCGATGCGGCCACCGTTGGACAGGCGATTGATCTGGCTCATACCTTCTCTCCAGAAGCCTTGGCGGTGAATTGCGGCTTGGTGCCTATCTTGTAGGTTTCAAGAATTTCGTAGGTCACGGTGTCGCGGGTCGCGTTGAAATACTGGCGGCAACCGGCAGCGTGAATCCACAGTTCGTGGTGCAGGCCGCGCGGGTTGTCGCGGAAGAACATGTAGTCGCCCCACTCCTCGTCGGTGCAGGTGTTCGGGTCCAGTGGGCGCGGGATGTGCGCTTGGCCGGAGGCGTGGAATTCCTCTTCGGAGCGCAGTTCGCCACAGTGAGGACAGAAGATATGCAACATAGGGAATTTCTCCTGTTAGTGGGCGACGGCCGCAGCGCCGTGTTCGTCGATCAGCGCACCGTTGTGGAAACGGTCGATGGAGAAAGGTGCAGCCAACGGGTGCATTTCACCCTTGGCGAGGCTCGCGGCAAATACGTTGCCTGAGCCTGGCGTGGCCTTGAAGCCACCGGTGCCCCAACCGCAGTTGAAGAACATGTTCGGGACCGGGGTCTTGGAGATGATCGGGCAGGCATCCGGCGTGGTGTCGACGATGCCGCCCCACTGGCGGTTCATGCGCACGCGGGACAGCACCGGGAACATCTCGACGATGGCCTGGATGGTGTGCTCGATCACCGGGTACGAGCCGCGCTGGCCATAGCCGTTGTAGCCGTCGATACCGGCGCCGATCACCAGGTCGCCCTTGTCGGACTGGCTGATGTAACCGTGCACGGCGTTGGACATGATCACGCTGTCGATGATCGGTTTGATCGGCTCCGACACCAACGCTTGCAGCGGGTGGGATTCGATCGGCAGGCGGAAGCCCGCGAGCGAAGCCATGTGGCCGGAGTTACCCGCCGTCACCACGCCGACGCGCTTGGCACCGATGAAGCCTTTGTTGGTTTCCACGCCGATGCACACACCGTTTTCCTTGCGGAAACCGATCACTTCGGTCTGCTGGATCAGGTCCACGCCCAGTGCGTCAGCGGCGCGGGCAAAGCCCCAGGCCACGGCATCGTGACGGGCCACGCCGCCGCGCCGTTGCACGGTGGCGCCCATTACCGGGTAGCGAGTGTTCTTGGAGCAGTCGAGGTACGGAATCTCATCGGCCACTTGTTTGGCGTTGAGCAGTTCGCCGTCCACACCGTTGAGGCGGTTGGCGCTGACGCGACGCTCGGAGTCACGGATATCCTGCAGGGTGTGGCACAGGTTGTAGACGCCACGCTGGGAGAACATCACGTTGTAGTTCAAATCCTGGGACAAACCTTCCCAGAGTTTCATCGCGTGTTCGTAAAGGTGCGCCGACTCGTCCCACAGGTAGTTGGACCGCACGATGGTGGTGTTGCGCGCGGTGTTACCGCCGCCCAGCCAGCCTTTCTCGACCACCGCCACATTAGTGATGCCGTGTTCCTTGGCCAGGTAGTAAGCCGTCGCCAGACCATGCCCGCCGCCGCCGACGATGACCACGTCGTAGACCTTTTTCGGGGTGGGCGTGCGCCACATCTTCTGCCAGTTTTCGTGGTGGCTGAGTGAGTGCTTGAAGAGGCCGAAGCCCGAGTAGCGTTGCATAGTCATTACTCCAAAACCGCGCTCAGCGATAAACCGGGAAATCAGCGCACAGGGCGGCCACATGCTTGGCGACGTTGGCCTCCACATCGGCGTCGCCGAGGTTGTCGAGGATGTCGCAGATCCAGCCGGCCAACTCCAGGCATTGGGTCACTTTGAAGCCGCGTGTGGTCACCGCCGGCGTGCCGATACGCAGGCCCGAGGTCACGAAGGGCGACTGCGGGTCGTTGGGCACGGCGTTCTTGTTGACGGTGATGTGAGCGCGACCGAGGGCGGCATCCGCGTCTTTGCCGGTGAGGCCCTGACGGATCAGGCTGACCAGGAACAGGTGGTTATCGGTGCCGCCGGACACTACATCGTAGCCGCGTTTGATAAACACGCCGGCCATGGCCTGGGCGTTGTCGATCACTTGCTGTTGATAGGCCTTGAAACCTGGTTCCTGGGCTTCCTTGAAGCACACCGCCTTGCCGGCGATCACGTGCATCAGCGGGCCGCCCTGGGCGCCCGGGAATACCGCAGAGTTGAGTTTCTTTTCAATTTCTTCGTTGGACTTGGCCAGGATCAACCCGCCACGTGGACCGCGCAGGGTCTTGTGGGTGGTGGTGGTGACCACATCGGCGTAGGGCAGCGGGTTCGGGTACAGACCGGCGGCCACCAGGCCGGCGACGTGGGCCATGTCGACGAACAGCAGCGCACCGACCTTGTCGGCGATCTGGCGAAAGCGCGGGAAATCCAGGGTCTTGGAGTAGGCGGAAAAACCCGCCACGATCATCTTCGGCTTGTGCTCCACGGCCAGGCGCTCGACCTCGTCGTAGTCGATCAACCCGGTGTTGGTGTCGATGCCGTATTGCACCGCGTTGTACAGCTTGCCCGAGGACGACACTTTGGCGCCGTGGGTCAGGTGGCCGCCGTGGGCCAGGCTCATGCCGAGGATGGTGTCGCCGGCGTTCAGCAGCGCCAGGTACACCGCGCTGTTGGCCGACGAACCGGAGTGCGGCTGCACGTTGGCGTAATCGGCACCGAACAGCTGCTTGGCACGCTCGATGGCGAGCACTTCGACCTTGTCCACGTGCTCGCAGCCGCCGTAGTAACGCTTGCCCGGGTAACCTTCGGCGTACTTGTTGGTGAGGCCGCTGCCCTGGGCTTCCATGACACGCTTGCTGGTGTAGTTCTCTGACGCGATCAGCTCGATATGATCTTCCTGGCGCTGCTCCTCGGCATTCATGGCCGCCAGCAGTGCATCGTCATAACCCTGGATCTGGTCTTGCTTGCTGAACATCGCGTCTCTCCCAGCGGCGGCGGTGCGCCAATCGTATTGTTGGGGCCGCCGCACGACGGAGGGGCCCTTTGATGCGATGGTAGGGCTGGCGCAGAGAGGTCAAATGCCTATGGACGCCACGCAAAGGTGCGTTTACGACATGGCCCCCGGCATTTGTAGGAGCGAGCTTGCTCGCGAAAAACCTGAGGGCGCCGCGCGCATCCAGACAGCCCTCGTAATCGTTGACGTTTTTCGCGAGCAAGCTCGCTCCTACAAGGGGTTAGGCGATGATCTTTCGAATGAGTAGCAGCAGCAGGAAATGCGCCGGATAAAGCGCATACGCCCAGCGCCGCATGGCCGGTGGCGATACCTGCCCGGCATGTCGCAACAAGACCAATCCGGCCAGCGGCGCAATCAGGCATGTCGCCAATCCCAGCATCGCCACCAGCGTGCCGCTATTGAGCAGGATCTGCCATTGATTGGCAGCCAGGCACACCACACCCGGCAGCACGCTGAAGTACCACGGCCGGCGAAACACCAGCAGCATCGCCAACGGCAGCAGTACGCCAAAGAAACCGAACATCAGCTGCGCCGAGAAAAACCCCGCCAAAACCAGCGCGATCAACGCCAATCCTCGATCAATAACCGTCTTCTGCTGCCATCCCCGGGCAACCAGCAAACCCAGCGCCAGGGTCGGCAGTACGTTCAGCGTGTCGGCGTCGTCGATGAACATCCGGTACGGCACCTCACTGATCACACTGAACAGCAGCAACCAGCCCAGATAGCGCCACTGCCCCGTCACCGGCGCGTCCTTGACCCGATGCAAATTCGCCGCGATCGCCAGGCAAAACCACGGGAACGCCAGGCGCCCCGGCACATACAGCCCGTCCAGGCTCAAACCGACATACCGCAGGTGGTCCAGCACCATACTCAGCAGCGCCAGCCACTTGAGCAGGTCCAGGGCGCCATCGCGGACGCGGCTTACAGGAACGCTTTCAGAACCGTGCATAATTCCCCAATGACTTTGCATTAACAGTGCGTGCGCCCGCCCGACAATCTTGGGTAAAGTGCGCACCAACATCGACCACAGGACTGGGCCATGACCGACAAGAGCCAACAATTCGCCAGCGACAACTATTCCGGCATCTGCCCGGAAGCCTGGGCCGCCATGGAACTCGCCAACCAGGGCCATCAGCGCGCCTATGGCGATGATGAATGGACCCACCGCGCCGCCGACGGTTTCCGCAAACTGTTCGAAACCGACTGTGAAGTGTTCTTCGCCTTCAACGGTACCGCAGCCAACTCCCTGGCGCTGTCCTCCTTGTGCCAGAGCTACCATAGCGTGATCTGCTCGGAAACCGCCCACGTCGAAACCGACGAATGCGGCGCGCCGGAGTTTTTCTCCAACGGTTCCAAGCTGCTCACCGCCCGCACCGAAAACGGCAAGCTGACCCCGGAGTCGATCCGCGAGATCGCCCTCAAGCGCCAGGACATTCACTACCCGAAACCCCGCGTCGTGACCCTGACCCAGGCCACCGAAGTCGGCAGCGTCTACACCCCGGAAGAAATCCGCGCCATCAGCGTCACCTGCAAGGAACTGGGGCTGAACCTGCACATGGACGGCGCACGGTTCTCCAACGCCTGCGCATTCCTCGGCTGCTCGCCGGCCGACCTGACCTGGAAAGCCGGCGTCGACGTGCTGTGCTTTGGTGGCACCAAGAACGGCATGGCCGTGGGCGAAGCGATCCTGTTCTTCAACCACAAGCTGGCCGAAGACTTCGACTACCGCTGCAAACAGGCCGGGCAGCTTGCCTCAAAGATGCGCTTCCTCTCCGCCCCGTGGGTGGGCCTGCTGGAAAACGACGCCTGGCTCAAACACGCCCGCCACGCCAACCACTGTGCACAATTGCTCAGCAGCCTGGTGGCGGATATTCCGGGTGTGGAGTTGATGTTCCCGGTACAGGCCAACGGCGTATTCCTGCAACTGTCGGAACCGGCAATTGCCGCGCTGACGGCCAAGGGCTGGCGCTTCTACACCTTCATCGGCAAGGGTGGCGCGCGGTTCATGTGTGCGTGGGATACCGAGGAAGAGCGCGTAAGAGAATTAGCCGCCGATATTCGGGAAGTGATGAGCGCCTGAAGTAGGCATCAGCCCCTCAGATAATGGCGAAAGGCCGAGACTGTTTTTTGATATTTCTGACAGCAACCAACTTCGTTTTCATTGACTAGCCTCTTGGAACCCGGAAGGAAAAGGCCGCCTTTCGGGACTAACCGCCAGCCGAATAATCGGCCGGAAACGTAAATCCAGCAGAGGGCAATACCATGGAAGCGCAACGCTACGGAAACAACTTGCTAGGCGAAGGCACCATCAGCACCACCGTCATCGACTGGGACGAATTCAGAAAATCCGCGAAAATCGGTGACACCATCAGCGAACCGACGAGGACATTGCGGATCACTGACAAGGTCTATGAACTGACAGCATCCGGCCAGCACTTCGTCGTGCATATCTATGCCCAATAACCTCTAACTGATCGTTCCCACGCTCTGCGTGGGAACGCCTCCCCGGACGCTCCGCGTCCAGGCCACACCACGGTTCAAGGACGAATTGATGGGCAGAAGCCGCTACACCATTACCGAACCTGAAAAACCACACTTCCTGACATGCACTGTCATGGAATGGACACCGCTATTTACCCGCGACTACCTTGTCGGCCACCTATTGAGTTGCTGGCGATATCAACAAACCCACGAACATTTCAATCTCTACGGCTACGTCGTTCTCGAAAACCATCTGCACTTCGTCGCTCAAGCACCTGACCTGGGTAAATGTGTCAGCCAGTTCAAATCCTTCACCGCTCGAACCATCATTGACGACCTGCAGAAACGAGGAGCGGAGCGAGTGTTGCAGCGTTTGCGTTTCAGCAAACGGGCGCATAAAACGGACCGGATTTATCAGCTATGGCAAGAGGGGTCACACGCCGAGTTGGTGTACAGCGAAGCGGTGATGCGCCAAAAGCTTGATTACATTCACCACAACCCTGTGAAGCGTGGTTATGTGGACTTGGCCGAGCACTGGCGGTATTCCAGCGCCCGCAACTATGCAGGACAGGATGGCCTGATTGAAATTCAGCGCTGGGCCTGATCGTTCCCACGCTCTGCGTGAGAACGCAGCCCATGACGCTCCGCGTCACACAGCGGGACGGGACGCGGAGCGTCCAAGGAGGCATTCCCACGCGGAGCGTGGGAACGATCGATTCCTGTGAAGCGGGGTTGTGTGGACTTGGCCGAGCACTGGCGGTATTCCAGCGCCCGCAACTATGCAGGACAGGATGGCCTGATTGAAATTCAGCGCTGGGCCTGATCGTTCCCACGCTCTGCGTGGGAATGCAGCCAGTGACGCTC
>NZ_JACARK010000444.1:0-8010 GCF_013386655.1 Pseudomonas sp. K5002
GTGTTGCCGCTGGTGTCGGTGGTCAGCATCGTGGCGATTGTCGCCGCCGTGGTGGCGGCCAGCCAGGCGAAGATTGCCGAGTCGGGCCTGCTGATCATGGCGGTGGTGATCCTGCATAACACCTTTGGCTTCCTGCTGGGCTATTTCACCGGCCGTGTGTTCGGCCTGCCGCTGGCACAACGCAAATCCCTGTCGCTGGAAGTGGGCATGCAGAACTCCGGCTTGGGCGCCGCACTGGCAAGTGCGCATTTCTCGCCGCTGGCGGCGGTGCCGAGTGCGCTGTTCAGCGTCTGGCACAATATTTCCGGGGCACTCCTGGCTACGTACTTCCGGCGGATGAGCGAAAAGGAAGACCGCGAATTGTTGGCGGGCAAGTCCGAAACTTGATCACCTGATCAATATTCGGCACTCTAACGGGCTTCGCGTGGACGACCTCGCGACGCTATCGCGCGATTAATTCAGGGGACGACCCCGCCTTATAGAAGCGAGGTCATCATGTCCTGGATCATTCTGTTTTTTGCCGGACTGTTTGAAGTCGGCTGGGCCGTCGGACTGAAGTACACCGACGGTTTCAGCAAGCCACTGCCCACGGCCCTGACGATTGCCGCCATGGCCGTCAGCCTCGGACTGTTGGGGCTGGCCATGAAGGAACTGCCGCTGGGTACCGCCTATGCCATCTGGACCGGTGTCGGTGCAGTGGGCACTGTGATTGCCGGGATTATCCTGTTCGGGGAGTCCATGGCGCTGTTTCGACTGGCCAGTGTGGCGTTGATTATCTGTGGGCTGATCGGGCTCAAGATCAGCGCCTGAGCCACTCACCGGCAATAAAAATAAGGTGGACTTAATAGTCCACCGAGTACGGCGCGCTATTTACTACTCTGTGATGCATCAGACGTCATAGTAGCGTTCACGCGGTTCTTTCCCCCATTCCTTGTAAAGTGCATTTTCGTTATACGGCTCCGGGTTTGTACTGGTAGGGGGCGTTGAGGGGTCATTATCAAAATCATAAGGTTCACCGTCCGTTGGTAACCCAACGGCTTGCCGCTCCAAATTTGGCTCACGAGTTGGCCTGCGGGGATCGCTAGTTTCTGGCGGTACTTCAGTTTCTCCGGGCAAGAACTTACCGTCGACACCGTCGTACGCATGGGCGAACTCATGGAACAGGGTTGAGACGCCTGGACGCTCGTACTTGTCCATAATGAACGAAGGGTTGTAGGAGACTGTTGCATCATCAGCCGGCATACCTGGCGTGTTATTAGTGATGAATCCGTGTTGCGAATCTTGAGGTGGGTGCTCATTGAGTGGTTGTAAGTCCTTACGTCCGTACTTATAAAAGATACCCTCCGACTCTGGCACCTTCTCTATTTTTATCGGCGCGGGAGTCTTGTCTAACGCCCCAAGCATTTTTTGCCCTACTGGAGAACCCCGAAAAAACTCTAGATCATCTTCAACGCGCTGCTTGAACTCACCATCCCCTTTAACCTCAAACGCTTTTTTACCAACGTCAGACGGCGTCACCTCAACGAACTTAGAGTTCCCCGTGCGTTTTATAGTGTCGTCTTTCTTGCCGTAAACAATATCCTTATCAGATACTGAATTAACCGTATCCTGCCCCTTGCCGGTATAAATTGTATTCTGACCAGCCCCACCATCTACAACATCATTTCCCTTCCCGCCATTCATGACGTTCTTCCCACCGCCCCCACGCAGCGAATCATTGCCGCTGCCACCGTCCATGTAAGTGCCACCACCTGCTCCCCGCAACTTGTCGTTGCCGTTACCCCCATACATGACGCTATATGCCGAGCCTCCGGTGATCGTGTCATCCCCATCGTTGCCCTCGGCATACCCGACACCGCTGCCCAATTGAATGGTGTCATTACCAACACCGCCGTAGACATTGGTCCTGCCGCCTCCAGCGTTGAATCGATCGTTGCCGGCTCCCAGCTTGACGCTGACGGGCACTTTTACGTCGTCGTCAATAGTGACATTGTCGTCTCCGCCGTTGCTTTGGATCTCAAGATGCTGCTGACCATTACTCTTGGTATCGAAAGGAATGTCGTAGGTCTTGCCATTAATCTCGGCGGTCAATCCTCCATCAGCCGAATTTTTAATATGAATTTTGTCCGCGCTGTCACCCGTCTTAATCGTTAACGCCTGGTCTTTTGGCGGGGAGAAAAAACCACGCCCGCCGCCCCTAACACTTAAATCTATCTGGACCCCACCTTCATTGAATGGCATATTCGGGATGATTTTTATCGGCGCAGAAGGCTCGCCCTGTTTATCCTGTAACTTATCGGAGGGTGCTGTAGAAAGAGTATGTAAAGGCGGTTGTAAAGCGGGAGGGTTAGTACTCACTTGCATGTTCATCGAAAATCATCCTTAGCGTTAGACAACTACGATGACTGCGTGGCAATTAGAAAGAAATGGTTCCGCAGGATGAGTGATTTATTACCCAAAACTACAAACTGCAAGCGTTGTCCCACATCAAAGTCAGTCCCTGCCCAGGCCCTTCAGCGCAGAAGGTCCTGAGCACCAGAACTTGACTACTTGAGATCACCCCTCAACGTGCCAACCAGACCATGCAACGCCTCTGGCGTCGCCGCCTCTACCGTCACCGGCGCGCCGGCCACCAGGGTCACCCGCGACCAGATCCGGTGAAAGAAGCCCTTGTTCGGGTCACGACTGAAGAAACTCCCCCACAACCCCTGCAACGCCATCGGAATCACCGGCACCGGCGTCTCTTCAAGAATCCGCGTCACGCCGCTTCGAAACTCGTTCATCTCGCCATCGGAGGTCAATTTGCCTTCCGGGAAGATGCACACCAGCTCGCCGTCCTTAAGGTAGTGGGCAATCCGCTGGAAGGCCTTTTCGTAGATCTGGATGTCCTCATGCCGCCCGGCAATCGGAATCGCCCCGGCAGTGCGGAAGATAAAGTTCAAAACCGGCAGGTTGTAGATCTTGTAGTACATGACAAAACGAATCGGCCGACGCACCGAACCGGCAATCAACAGCGCATCGACAAACGACACGTGATTGCACACCAGCAATGCCGCGCCCTCGTCCGGGATCAGCTCGAGGTTCTTGTGCTCGACGCGGTACATGGAATGGCTGAGCAGCCAGATCATGAAACGCATGGTGAACTCGGGCACGATCTTGAAGATGTAGGTGTTGACCGCGATGTTCAGCAGCGACACCACCAGGAACAACTCGGGAATCGACAGCTTGGCCACGCTCAACAGCAGGATCGAGACGATCGCCGAGACCACCATGAACAGCGCATTGAGAATGTTGTTGGCCGCGATCACCCGCGCCCGCTCGTTCTCGGCGGTACGCGACTGGATCAACGCGTACAGCGGCACGATATAGAAGCCGCCGAATACGCCAAGGCCGAGGATATCGAACAACACCCACCACGCCTGGCCGTAACTCAGCACGGCGATCCAGTCGTTGGCCTGGACGTTCTGCGGGAAGCCGCCGGAATGCCACCACAGCAGCAGGCCGAAAACGGTCAAACCGAACGAGCCGAACGGCACCAGGCCGATCTCGACTTTGCGCCCGGAGAGCTTTTCGCACAGCATCGAACCCAGTGCGATGCCCACCGAGAACACCGTGAGGATCAGCGTGACCACAGTCTCGTCGCCGTACATCCATTCCTTGGCGTAGGCCGGGATTTGCGTCAGGTAGATCGCGCCGACAAACCAGAACCACGAGTTGCCGACAATCGAGCGCGACACCGCCGGTGTCTGCCCCAGGCCGAGCTTCAAGGTGGCCCAGGACTGACTGAAGATATTCCAGTTCAGGCGCATCTCGGGGCTGGACGCCGCCGCGCGCGGAATGCTGCGGCTGGCCAGGTAGCCCAGCACCGCAATGCCGACGATGGCCGTCGAGACCACCGGCGCGTAATGGGTGGACGACATCATGATCCCGGCGCCAATGGTGCCCGCGAGGATCGCGAGGAACGTGCCCATTTCCACCAGGCCATTGCCGCCCACCAGCTCATCTTCGTGCAGGGCCTGGGGCATGATCGAGTACTTCACCGGCCCGAACAGCGCCGAGTGCGTGCCCATGGCAAACAGCGCCAGCAGCATCAGCTCCAGGTGGTTGAACATGAAACCCACCGCGCCCACGGACATGATCACGATTTCGCCGATCTTGATCACCCGGATCAGCGCGTCCTTGTTGAACTTCTCGCCAAATTGCCCGGCCAGGGCCGAGAACAGGAAGAACGGCAGGATAAACAGCAACGCGCAGAGATTGACCCAGATCGAGCGGTCGCCCTCGATGGTCAGCTTGTAGAGAATCGCCAGGATCAACGACTGCTTGAATATATTGTCGTTGAACGCACCAAGGGACTGGGTAATGAAGAACGGCAGGAAACGCCGTTTGCGCAGCAAAGTGAATTGCGAGGGGTGGCTCATCGTCCGTGTTCCTGCGTGGCCTGAAGGCTGTTATTGGTTTTTCCAGGCCACGACTTTACCTAATCCTGCTTACTTATTCGCTAGTCCTGCAATGCACGGCGATACAAAAAGCTCGCCTTTATAGGCTCCTTGCACCGTGCGCTTGGCAACGATCAGCCACATCAACGCCAGCGCCGCCACCAGCACACTGCCGACAATACTGAAGAAACCCAGGTGCAAGGTGCTCGCCAGTTTCAGCGTGGCCAGCGAGTACACGCCCAACGGGAAGGTGAATCCCCACCAGCCAAGGTTGAACGGAATACCGGCCCGCAGGTAACGCAGGGTGATCAGCACCGCGATCAGCATCCACCACAAGCCGAAGCCCCACAGGGTGATGCCTGCGACCAGGCCGATGCCGTTGGCCATCTCACCGACGCCGGGCAGACCGTTGGCGGCAAAGATGGCAGGTGCATCACCGCCCAGTACCAGCATGCCCAGGGCACCGGTGCCGATGGGACCGAGAGCCAGCCAGCTCGACGCGGCCATATTGGCGTGTGGCAGTTTATGCAGGGCCATGCGCAGCATCAGGATGGTCAGGATGCTGAACGCCACCGGCAGGGAAAACGCCCACAGCACGTAGCTGGTCACCAGCATCACCAGTTGCGAATGGGCGTCGGCCAGGTGCGGCGCCAGCAGGCCACCGCTGGCGGCGGCGACTTCCGCGGCCACCACCGGCAACAGCCACACGGCAGTCATCTGGTCGATGCTGTGTTCCTGGCGGGTGAACATCATGAACGGGATCAGCACCCCGCAGGCCAGGGCCATCGCGACGTCGAGCCACCACAGCACCTCGGCCAGTTGCACCACGCCATCCCCCCAGCGCGGCACGCCGAACAGCAGGAAGCCGTTGATAATGGTCGCCAGGCCCATGGGGATGGTGCCGAAGAACATCGACACCGTGGAGTGCCCGAAAATGCGCCGGGCCTCGTGGAAAAACATCACCCAGCGCGCCGCATACAGCACGCTGAACAGCACAAACAGGCCAATGGTAAACAGCCACAGCCCTTCGGCCACGGCGTGCAGCCCCGCCAGGTTGACCGGCAATTGCGCCAGCGCCAACGCCAGCACCCCGGTGCCCATGGTGGCGGCAAACCAGTTGGGGGTGAACTGGCGAATCACTTCCCGGGGACGGGTCAGGTGACTGAAGGGTTTCAAGCTGCTGTGAAGCGTATTCGGGCAAGTCATGGTGTAGTCCTCTTCCTCGCATGAGGTTGAGACCATGGTAGAACCGAATCGAATATCTATATAACGGGTAATATCTCTAACTGTTATCTGTTTAGTAGATATGTGATTAAATGCTGCCTTCGGTTTCAATCACCAGAATCCGTGCGGGGCCCTGTGGATGGGCCACATGCTCGGTGCCGACACTGGCGTAGAAGATGTCGCCTACCTGAAGCAAGGCCATCTGTTCGCTGCCGTTTTCGCGATAGTGCATCTGCACCTGGCCATCAAGCACCACGAACACCTCTTCGCCGTCATTCACGTGCCAGCGATACGGCTGGTCGGTCCAATGCAAACGGGTGGTGATGCCGTTCATATTGGCGATGTCCAGCGCCTCCCAGGCGCGGGTGCCGGTGAATTCTTTGCTGCGGATGATCTTCATGGGTGAATCCCAAGGCGTAAGGGTGACGAATTATTACTGAATCAATTACCCGCCGTCGCCCTGCTCTTCGCCAAATCCTGCATTAGCAACGCCACCAACGCGCCGAGTGCCAATACGATCAGCACCACGCCATAACCGTCGGTGGTGGCGATCAAACCGAAGGTGCGCGTCAAGTTGCCCGCCAACAGCGACGGCACACAGAACGCCAGGTAACTCAGCACATAGAACGCCGACATCAAGCCCGCCCGCTCATGGGGCAAGGCCAACGGCAAAACACTGCGCAGCGCACCGAGGAATCCCGAGCCAAAACCACCGCCGGCGATCAGCGTGGCAATGAAGAACAGCGGCAGGCTGGCGCTGTGGACGGCCGTGAGGATCAGCGCAACACCCACCGCCAACAGCACGGCGCCCAACCGCAGGACCTTGTCCGCCGGGCGGTTGCGCAGGCTGAAAATCATCACCGCACCGCTCAGCGTCAACACCGCCACCAGCCCGCCGCCGATCAGGTTCGAGGTGGACCCGGTCGCCGCCCGCACCAGCGAGGGCGCCAGGGACAGATAAAAACCGCCCATGGCCCATACGGCTACGTCTACCGGCAACGAGATCCACAAGGCGCGTCGGGCCTGGGGCGGTACATGCAAGGTGGGCCATAGCGAGGCCAGGGCCCCCGGAATCCGGCTGACTGTCTCCGGCAGGCGCCAGACGTACAATGCCTGCAGGATCATCAACCCGAGCAGGGTCCAGTAAATCAACGTGGTCGGCATCGGCGCGAACTCCACCAGCAGGCTGCAGCCCATGGCCCCGCAGGCCATGCCCAGCAAAGGCGCTACGCTGTTGATCAGCGGGCCTTGCTGGCGGTCGGTGTCGAGCAATGCGGCGCCCAGTACGGCGGTGGCCATGCCGGTGGCAAAGCCTTGTACCGTGCGGGCGGCAATCAGCCAGCCGACGCTGTCGGCATTGATAAACAGCAGCATCGCCAGCATATCGAGGAGCAGCGCGGCAAAAATGACCGGCTTGCGCCCCAGGTGGTCCGACAGTGAACCCACGGTCAGCAATGCAGCCAGCAGGCTCAAGGCGTAAATGCCAAATACCAGGGTCAACATCGCCGCCGAAAAATGCAGGCCCTCTTGATAGAGGTGGTACAACGGGGTCGGCGCGCTGGAGGCGGCGAGGAACGTCAGCAAGGTGATCGCCAGAAACACCAGGCTGGAACGATGAGAAGTAACGCTGGACATGGGCACGCTCCGCTAAAGCTAATATTTTGCTTTTGCGGAGTGTGCTACCGGATGGCGCTTAAAGCAAATTCTTTGTGTTAAGGTTTTACGCATGGCGATAAAAGAAGGGCTCCGCCCGGGGGGCCGTAGTGCCCG
Source organism: Pseudomonas sp. K5002 (assembly GCF_013386655.1). Taxonomy (NCBI): domain Bacteria; kingdom Pseudomonadati; phylum Pseudomonadota; class Gammaproteobacteria; order Pseudomonadales; family Pseudomonadaceae; genus Pseudomonas; species Pseudomonas sp. K5002. The sequence continues at coordinate 7,434 of NZ_JACARK010000444.1, forward strand.
GGTCCAGGAATCAGTGCATTCGGCGGTGCGTGAATTGCTCGAAGAGCAGGACCGTTCCAGCGTGACCGTGCCGCAGATAGCCACGCGCGCCGGAGTGACGCCTTCGACCATCTACCGGCGCTGGGGTGACTTGGCGGCGCTGCTGGCCGATGTTGCGATGGCCCGTCTGCGCCCGGACAGTGAGCCGGCTGATACCGGCAGCCTGCGCGGAGACCTGCGGGCCTGGGGTGAGCAATACCGTGATGAGATGAGCTCGGACCTTGGCCGCGAGATGATGCGTGATGTGCAATGCAGTCAGGCGCCGGGGTATTGCGTGGGGATTCTCACCGGGCAGTTGGAGACGATCCTGGATCGGTACACCGACGACGCCGGGACACTTCCCAGCGTGGATCGGCTGATCAATTTGATCGTTGCGCCCACCGTGTTTCGTAATCTGTTTTCTACCGCGCCGCTTGAGGTTGAAGAACTGCATGAGCTGATTGAGTTGGCTTTGCTGCCGTAAGGTGGTTTGTGGGTTTGGGTTTGGGTTTGGGTGTATATCCGTTATTTGGGTTGTTGCTGATATGGGTTCCGCTCT
>NZ_JACARK010000445.1:0-5430 GCF_013386655.1 Pseudomonas sp. K5002
GCGGTGGCGGCCATGACGGGCGCACCGGCCAACAGGATTGCGGCCGTCAGCAGCGACAAGCCCTGGCGGCGAACGGGCGAAGAGGACCGGCGGTTGAAACGAGACGACATCGAGAGCGCTCCGGAAGGTACGAATCTTATAGTTGCGCACTGAATCAAATAGGAATCAGTTGCATTGGCTATAACGAGACGTATCGTCGCTGGCTATCGAGTAAAAATAATTCTCATTTAGTTCAGGATCACCAGCGCCGGGTATTCCGAGAGCTTGGCCGAGGTGATGTGGGCCAGGGAGCGCACCACGTCGAGCGGCTGGTCGAGCCGGTAATTGCCGGTGACGGCCACGCTGGCCAGCCTGTCGTTGTTGTTGACGATCCAGCCGGGGTAGTAGCGACGCAATTCGGCCAGCACTTCGCTCATCGGGCAGTTTTCGAAGATCAGCCGGCCGTCGACCCAGGCCAGGTCCTTGGTGGTGTCGAGCTTGGCCGGTTGGCCGAAGCCCTTGGGCCCGATGCGGATACTTTCACCGGCGCTCAGGCGCACCCGCGCGTCGTCAAACGTGTTGCTCAGGTCGACATCACCGCGCTGTACCTGAACCTGGGCTTCACCGTTCAAGTAGCGCACCGCGAAAGAGGTGTCGCGCACGCTGGCGCGCACCGGGCCGGCGTCGATTTCCAGGGGCAGGCCACGGCTGGGCAGCACTTCGAAAAACGCCTCGCCCTGATACAGGCGGGCGATGCGCTGGTGGTCCTTGATGCTGCTGGAGAAGGCTGAGTTGGTGTTGAGCAACACTTTCGAGCCATCGTCCAGCTGCAGGCGCTGGCGTTCGCCCACCACGGTCAGATGGTCGGCCTGCAGGCGCATAGGCAGGTTGCTGAAGCTGAACAGGCCCAGCAGCAACACAGCGGCAGTGGCCAGGGGCTTCCAGTGCGGTTTGATACGGCGCCAGGCGCTGGGTTTGCGTGGAGCATTCAGGGCGACGGCAGCGCTGTGAACCGGCGCGCCGCCCCAGGCAGTCTGGGCCTTGATGAAGGCTTCGGCGTTTAACGGGTCGTTGGCGAGCCAGGCTTCAAATTCCGCCTGTTGCCCGGGTTGCGGGCACTGCAACGCGATCAGCCAGTCGAGGGCTTGGTCCATGGCCGCGTCTTGCAACACCTCATGAGCCAGCTCATGGGGGTGCCGTTTATTCGGTTCCGTCACGGTGTTCCTCGGGTCTTCGCCACGTTTTAATCAATAGTCCTACAGACTGTGCCGACAAAGCTTAAGGGCGATCCAGTCTTTCGGCCACACCTATGCAGATGGCCATGATCAGTTTCAGTTCCTTCTGCACGGTGCTCAGGGACACGTCGAGCTTGTCGGCAATCTCCTGATAGCTGCAACCGTGCAGGCGGCTGAGGATGAATATCTGCTGCTGGCGGGCGCTCAACTGGCCGAGGCTGACACTCAGGTGCTCGAGCAATTGCTCGGCCTGTGTCGCGTCTTCGGGGGTGCTGACGGGGGAGGCGACGCTTTGCAGGACGTCCAGCGGGACATCTTCCTGCAGGGTGCGGGCCTGAATCCTGCGGGCGCGCAGGTGATCCAGCGCCAGGTTGCGCGCCGTCTGGTAGACAAAGGGTTCGAGGTGGTCGATCGGCCGTTCGTTCAGGGCCCGGGTAACGCGCAGGTAGGTTTCCTGCAACAGGTCCTCGGCGGTGCTGTGGTTATTCACCATCCGCTGCAAGGTGCGCAGCAAAATCACCCGTTGGGTGAGGAAGACTTGGTTGAAACGAGATTGGCTCACAGTGATACCAGACCGATTTGCAGCGAATGATAATGCTTATCATCAACGCAAATGGCAAGTGGCACTTTGGATTACTGTAGGAGCGAGCTTGCTCGCGAAGGGCGTCAACGAAATCGCTGGCATCCTGAATAAACGCGGTGGTTTTGCGTTTTTCGCGAGCAAGCTCGCTCCTACAGGCCGAGCATTACTCGGCGTTGCACAGCGCCAGGCAGTTATCCAGCATCCGGTTCGAGAAGCCCCACTCATTATCGTACCAGGCCAGCACTTTCAGCAGTTTGCCGCTCACTTTGGTGTGATTGGCGTCGAAGATCGACGAAAGCGGGTTATGGTTGAAGTCACTGGAAACCAGCGGCAGGGTGTTGTAGCCGAGGATTTTCGAGTGCTGGCTGGCTTCTTTCAGCAGCGCGTTGACCTGCTCGGCACTGGCTTCTTTTTTCAGTTGCACGGTGAGGTCCACCAGCGACACGTTGATCACCGGTACACGCACGGCCATGCCGGTCAGCTTGCCTGCCAGTTCCGGCAGCACCAGGCCCACGGCTTCGGCAGCGCCGGTCTTGCTCGGGATCATGTTCTGGGTGGCCGAGCGCGCGCGGTACGGGTCGGTGTGGTAGACGTCGGTCAGGTTCTGGTCGTTGGTGTAGGCGTGGATGGTGGTCATCAGGCCGCTTTCGATGCCCAGCTCGCGGTGCAGCACCTGGGCCACGGGCGCCAGGCAGTTGGTGGTGCAGGAAGCGTTGGAGATGATCTGGTGGGATTGACGCAAAATGTCATGGTTTACCCCGTACACCACGGTGGCATCGGCGCCCTTGGCCGGGGCCGAGATGATTACCTTGCGCGCGCCGGCGGTAATATGGGCGGCGGCCTTGTCACGGTCGGTGAACAGACCGGTGCATTCGAACACCACGTCCACCTTGTGCGCAGCCCACGGCAGGTCGGCCGGGTTGCGAATGGCACTCACGGCAATCCGGTCACCGTTCACGGTCAGGCTTTCCTGATCATGAGCGACCTCTGCGTCGAAAGTACCGTGGACGGTGTCGTATTTAAGCAGGTGGGCATTGATCGAGCTGTCGCCGAGATCGTTGATGGCGACGATCTGCAAATCCTGACGGTAGCCTTGGGTATAAAGTGCGCGCAGGACATTACGGCCAATACGGCCAAAACCATTGATAGCGATACGTAGAGTCATTGGAAGGTGCCTGTCGTCGATTTGTTGTAAGAATTACAAGATTATTCGCATAAAAATAGAAAACAAGCCTTTTTAGTGGCAATATTTTGTTCAATCTACAACGAGTGACCTGAATCAACTGGTCCGATTGGTCAAGCAACACCCTGCCAACCTCTTCGCGGCGGGCTTTTGACCAGCATAGACACTCAGGTCGCCACATCCGTTAGCCTGGAGTTCTATACATGCATCCCCGCGTACTTGAGGTCACCGAACGGCTTATCGCCCGCAGCCGTGCAACCCGTGAGGCATACCTTGCGCTCATTCGCGGCGCTGCCAGCGACGGCCCGATGCGCGGCAAGCTGCAATGCGCCAACTTTGCCCACGGCGTGGCCGGGTGCGGCACCGAAGACAAAAACAGCCTGCGCATGATGAACGCCGCCAACGTGGCAATTGTTTCGTCATATAACGACATGCTGTCGGCCCACCAGCCATACGAACATTTCCCCGAGCAAATCAAAAAGGCCCTGCGTGAAGTCGGTTCTGTTGGCCAGTTCGCCGGCGGTACCCCCGCCATGTGCGACGGCGTGACCCAGGGCGAGCCAGGCATGGAGCTCAGCCTGCTGAGCCGCGAAGTGATTGCCATGTCCACGGCGGTAGCGCTGTCCCACAACATGTTCGACGCCGCGCTGATGCTGGGTATCTGCGACAAGATCGTCCCCGGCCTGATGATGGGCGCCCTGCGCTACGGCCACCTGCCGATGATCTTCGTACCGGGCGGCCCGATGCCGTCGGGGATCTCCAACAAACAGAAAGCCGACGTGCGCCAGCGCTACGCCGAAGGCAAGGCCACCCGCGAAGAGCTGCTGGAATCGGAGATGAAGTCCTACCACAGCCCGGGCACCTGCACCTTCTACGGCACCGCCAACACCAACCAGTTGCTGATGGAAGTCATGGGCCTGCACCTGCCGGGCGCCTCGTTCGTCAACCCGTACACGCCGCTGCGTGACGCCCTGACCCGCGAAGCCGCGCACCAGGTCACGCGCCTGACCAAGGCCAACGGCAGCTTCACGCCGATCGGCGAGATCGTCGACGAGAAATCCATCGTCAACTCCATCATCGCCCTCAACGCCACTGGCGGGTCCACCAACCACACCCTGCACATGCCGGCCATCGCCATGTCGGCGGGCATCATCCTGACCTGGGATGACATGGCCGACCTCTCCGAGGTGGTGCCGACCCTGTCCCACGTGTATCCAAACGGCAAGGCCGACATCAACCACTTCCAGGCGGCGGGAGGCATGTCGTTCCTGATCCGCGAACTGCTGGAAGCCGGCCTGCTGCACAACGACGTCAACACCGTGGCCGGTCATGGCCTGAGCCGCTACACCCAGGAACCGTTCCTGGTGGACGGCGAGCTGGTATGGCGTGAAGGCCCGATCGAAAGCCTCGACGAAACCATCCTGCGTCCCGTGGCCCGTGCGTTTTCTCCGGAAGGCGGCCTGCGGGTTATGGAAGGCAACCTTGGCCGGGGTGTGATGAAGGTCTCCGCCGTGGCCCTCGAACATCAAATCGTCGAAGCCCCGGCCGTGGTGTTCCAGGACCAGCAAGACCTGGCCGACGCGTTCAAGGCCGGTGAGTTGGAAAAAGACTTTGTTGCAGTGATGCGTTTCCAGGGCCCGCGCTCCAACGGCATGCCGGAATTGCACAAGATGACCCCGTTCCTCGGCGTGTTGCAGGATCGTGGCTTCAAAGTGGCGTTGGTAACAGACGGGCGCATGTCCGGCGCCTCGGGTAAGATTCCCGCCGCGATTCACGTCAACCCCGAAGCCCAGAGCGGCGGGCCACTGGCACGTGTGCGCGATGGCGATATCATTCGCGTGGATGGCGTCAAAGGCACCTTGGAGCTTAAGGTGGACGCCGAAGAATTTGCCGCGCGCGCGCCTGCCACGGGCCTTCTGGGCAATAACGTGGGGGCCGGTCGCGAGTTGTTTGCGTTCATGCGTTTGGCTGCAAGCTCCGCAGAGCAGGGCGCCAGCGCCTTTACCTCTGCCTTGGAGACACTTAAGTGAAGCTAGCGCTGGTCGGTGATATCGGTGGTACCAACGCCCGTTTTGCGTTGTGGCGGGATCAGGAGCTGCATTCGATCCGCGTCCATGCGACGGCGGATCATGCCAGCCCGGAGGAGGCGATCCAGGTCTATCTGAAGGAAGAAGGCTTGGCCATCGGCTCGATTGGCGCGGTGTGCCTGTCGGTCGCGGGGCCGGTGAGTGGCGATGAATTTAAATTCACCAACAATCACTGGCGCCTGAGCAAGACTGCGTTCTGCAAGACCTTGCAGGTGGACGAGCTGCTGCTGGTGAATGATTTCTCGGCCATGGCCCTGGGCATGACCCGCCTGAAGCCCGACGAATTCCGCGTGGTGTGCGAAGGCACGCCGGAGCCGTTGCGCCCTGCGGTGGTGATTGGCCCGGGCACTGGCCTGGGCGTGG
>NZ_JACARK010000446.1:0-3124 GCF_013386655.1 Pseudomonas sp. K5002
GGCGATGTAGGCGGTCAGCCACTGGGTCAGGTCATCGGCGTTGTCCGGGTCGACGCTCATGCGCGCGGCGTTGCCGTTCAAGGTGTGCCCAAGCTCTACCGCACTGTAGGCCTCGCCGCGCCCCAGTTCCTGGCGCGGCTCGATCACCAGGATCTGCCGCGTGCCCGGCAGGCGCAGCAACTGCACCGCCAGCATCGTCCCGCTCAGGCCGCCGCCGACAATCAGCACATCGGCGTTGCGAATGGCGCTCGTCGCCTGTCCGCGTTCGGTTTCACTCATGAAATTGCGCCCTTACTGTCTGCCTGAATGGTTGTGGTAAAAATCGCCCCGTGCAGTATCCAGCACATCGACCCGGGACGCCTAGTTCAGCCCGACTGCGGGAAGCCCAGGCTCTGGCCGCTAATCAGCCATTGCTCCAGCACCGTCGCCAGGCCGCCTTGCCAATGGGTGCTTTCCCCGCTCCACAATTCGGTCTTGCCCGAAGGCTGCCACCAGCGACAGAGCCGTTGTGAGGTGTCCACAGGGTCGATCCGTCGCACCATCGCCAACGTCTGGAGCCCAGGGACATACGCGTGGGTAGGCCGGATGCGCCACACTTGTTGCTGCAGGGCAGCGGGCTCGAGGTCATCCGCCAGGGTCAGGATCTGGCCACCGATCACCTGGGCGGCCAGGGCCAGCAGCAATAGGCCGGGTTCGAAGGCACCGCTGAGGGCCAGCCGCGACTGCTCGGTAAAGCCCTGCTGACGCAAGCCATCAGCCAGGCGCTCGACATCCCGCAACGCATCGATCCAGCGCCAGGCATACCACTGGCCGTCACGCTTGTGGCGCAGGGCGCTGTGCAACGGGGTCACTTGTGCCCAATGGCGCAACTGCGCCAACGCCTCGGGCAACACCGTAACCCGTTCGGCGGGCCATTCCACATCCAGCGCAAGTTCAAGTTCATGCACGCTCATAGGGTGATGCTCCTATTGGTGAAACAAGCATGCGGTGGTCCGCTGGCCGGATTTATGTGGGCGGCGGTGGGACGGCTCGACTCGCTCGCGAAAACGGTGCGTCAGGCAACATCAATGCTGAATGTCAGTCCGCATTCGCGAGCAAGCCCGCTCCCACATTTGTTTTATGTACACCCGACAAATCACGATAGCTGGCCCCCGGATGGTTGTCCGCCAACCGCGCGCCGTCCCCAAACAATTTCTCCCGCAGGGTGCCCTGGGCATATTCGGTCTTGTACACGCCGCGCTTCTGCAACTCCGGCACCAGCAACTCGACCGCGTCGATAAAGGTCTCGTGGGTCAGTGCATAGGCCAGGTTGAAGCCGTCCACATCGGTCTCTTCAACCCATTCCTGCAACAGATCGGCCACGGTTTCCGGGCCGCCGACGAACAGCGGGCCGAAGCCGCCGATGCCGACCCAGTCTGCCAGTTCATTCGGGGTCCAGACCTTGTTCGGGTCGGCAGTGGAGAAGGCTTCCACCGCCGATTGAATGGCGTTGGTATGCACATGCTTGAGGGGTTCATCGGGCTTGAACTGGCTGAAGTCGATGCCGGTCCAGCCGGAGATCAGGGCCATCGCGCCTTCGTAGCTGACATAGGATTTGTATTCGTCGAACTTGGCCTTGGCCTTGGCATCGGTCTCGCCAACGATCACCGTCTGCAAGTTGAAGATCAGGATTTTCTTCGGGTCACGCCCCGCCTCGGCCGCACGGCGGCGGATATCGGCAACGGTTTTCTTCAGCAGCACTTTCGACGGTGCGGCAACGAACACGCATTCGGCCTGTTCGGCGGCGAACTGTTTGCCACGGCTCGACGCCCCGGCCTGGTACAGCACCGGCGTGCGTTGTGGCGACGGTTCGCACAGGTGAATGCCGGGCACCTGGAAGTGTTTGCCGACGTGGCGGATCTCGTGGATCTTGCTCGGGTCGCTGAAGATCCGCCGTTCGCGGTCGCGTAACACCGCGCCCTCTTCCCAGCTGCCTTCCCAGAGCTTGTAGCAAACCTCCAGGTATTCCTCGGCGTAGTCGTAGCGCGCATCGTGTTCGGTCTGGGCTTTCTGGCCGAGGTTCTTCGCGCCGCTTTCCAGGTACGAGGTGACGATGTTCCAGCCGACGCGGCCCTTGGTCAGGTGGTCGAGGGTGGAAAGGCGCCGGGCGAACGGGTACGGGTGTTCGAAGGACAGTGAAGCGGTGAGGCCAAAACCCAGGTGTTCGGTGACCAGCGCCATGGGTGCGATCAGCGACAGCGGGTCGTTGACCGGCACCTGGGTCGCCTGGCGAATCGCTGCGTCACCGTTGCCGTTATAGACGTCGTAGATGCCCAGCACGTCGGCGATGAACAGGCCGTCGAACTTGCCGCGCTCGAGAATTTTTGCCAGGTCGGTCCAGTATTCCAGGTCCTTGTACTGCCATGAGCGGTCACGCGGGTGGGCCCACAGGCCCGGCGACTGGTGGCCGACACAGTTCATGTCGAAGGCATTCAAACGGATTTCACGAGGCATTAAACGTTTCTCCGGGGGGCGACACCGTTGAGGTGGTAGTTGCCGACAATCTGGTATTTCCAGCGCAGGGGATCATCAAGGGTCGGCGGCAGCGCAGTACGCTGGCCGGTGAGTTCGAATTCGGCGTTGCTGGCAGCGATGAGGGCCTCGGCAGCCGCTATCTGGGCTTCTGTGAGGGCCACCGGGCCTGGGTGGGTTTCGGCACGCTCAAACAAAGCAGCCGCTACCTCCACGCGAATCTGCAAATCGCCAAAGCGGCTGATCACGTAGGGGTCATCACTTTTCTCGACAAAGCGCCGGGTGCTTTCCAGCAGTTGGCGCGCCTGATTCAGTGCGGTCATGGATGCAGCTCCTCAGTTCCAGGCATGGCGTGCGGGCTTGACGCCGTTGAGCACGAAGTTGCCGATCAGGTGGTATTTCCAGCGGGCCGGGTCGTGCAGGGTGTGGGTACGTGCGTTGCGCCAGAAGCGGTCGAGGTTGTGCTTGCCGGACACCGAGCGGGTGCCGGCCAGTTCGAAGAGTTTGCTGCTGGCGAGCAAGGCGGTTTCCGCCGACAGCACTTTGGCCTGGGCGACGACCAACGAGGCATTGGCCACGGTGTCTTCGTTGGGGTTGGCCAGGGCCTGGTCGA
>NZ_JACARK010000447.1:0-1706 GCF_013386655.1 Pseudomonas sp. K5002
CGTTCGCGGCGGTGATGTCGCAGCCCCACGAACGCGGGCGCAATGTGGGCACGGTGGTCAGCGGGATCATGGTCGGCATCCTGCTCGGGCGCACGATCGCCGGCGTAGTCGGTGAGGCTTATGGCTGGCGGGCGGTGTACGCGATGGAGGCGGCCTTCATGATCCCGGTGTGGATCGGTGCCGCCAGGCTGCTGCCACAAGGCGTGCCGAGCACCAACCTGTCCTACCCTCGCCTGCTGGCTTCGCTGTGGCCGCTGATGCGCGACAACAGCCCAATTCGCCAATCAATGATGGTGCAGGCGTTGTTGTGGGCTTGCTTCAATGCGTTTTGGGTGAATCTGGCAGCACTGTTGGCTCATGGGCCATGGCAATTGGGCAGTGCCTGGGCAGGTGGCTTCGGGATTATCGGTGCGGCGGGTGCGTTGGCGGCGTCGCTCGGTGGGCGGGCTTCCGACAGGCTGGGTTCGCGCAAGGTGATTGGGGCGAGTATCGGGATTGTGACCTTGGCGTTCCTGCTGCTGGCGGGTGCCGAGACTTCGATTATCTTGCTGGTGCTGGGGGTGATCGTGCTGGATATCGGCGTGCAGTCGGGCTTGGTTTCCAACCAGACCCGGGCGTTTGCGGTGGACCCGAAAGCCCAGGGCCGCATCAATAGTTTGTACATGACGGCGACGTTTTTTGGCGGTGCGGTGGGGGCGACAATCAGCGGCTGGTTGATGGCGCGGTTGGGCTGGATGGGGATTGTGGAGTTTGGGGTGATGCTGGGGGTGATTGCCGGGGTGGTCCACTGGACAAGCGCGCCCAGGCAGACTGAGGAGCTGGCGTAATTTCAAATCAAACGAGATTCAAAATGTGGGAGCGGGCTTGCTCGCGAATACGGTATATCAGTGCCCGATTTGTTGGCTGACACGCCGTATTCGCGAGCAAGCCCGCTCCCACATTTGAGCTTTGTTGTTGGGTGGACTGTATTCCAAACCAGCCATGAAAAAGGCGACCCGAAGGTCGCCTTTTTTCATTGTGCGTACTGCTTGCTCAACCCCGGCGGTACGCCATGGACATCGGTCTCTTCCCAAGGCCCGTTCGGGCTGATGGACCGGCTCCAGCCGTTGCTCCAGCGGTAGTAGGTGCGCTGGCGGTAGAACGTATCCGGCTGTTCGTCCAGCACGTACACCTGCATCTTCCCGTCCCAGTGACTGGCCGCACCCGGTGGCGGTGCGAAGGTCGGCGAGGAGCTCGGCACCGGCTTCGACGGTTTGATCACCGGGCTCGAGGGCTGGGTGCTCGGCTGGGTCGACGGCCCTGTCGGTGGAATAGTCGGCCCGGTAGGCGACGGAGGCCGATGGACCGCACAAGCACTCAACCCCAGTACCAGGCTGAGCAGGGTGATACGTGCGATAGCGGTCATGGGCATTTCCTCGAATTATTGGTCCGGACTGTCGATGGTCAGCTGCTGCAGCGCAGTGGTGCTGCTGGCCAGGGGTTGGCTGCGGCCGATCCACTCGCCAGCTGTGGGAACACCTGCCCGGGATATGCGCGCAACCAGTTGGACTTCGGGAAAGTTGGACAGTTTCAACTGCGGCATCATCGCGTCGCTGTCGCCCAGCTCGACGGTGATCGGCAGGTCGGCCACGGTCACGCGCTTGGCCGCCAATGGCGCCGGCGGGCCTTTGACGGCACGGGCGAAGATGAACACGCTGTCGGTCGGC
>NZ_JACARK010000448.1:0-6661 GCF_013386655.1 Pseudomonas sp. K5002
CGTTGCAAGCGGTCAACCCGACCGTGCGCGACAGCGAACTGGTTGCCCTGCGCCAACAGCGCGAGCAAGGCCTGGCGATGCTCGACAAGGCGGCGCTGCGACTGGAAGCGATTCGGGTGTTGGTCGCGGGCTAACTTCGCCGCCCTACCCTGACAAACAAAAAGGCCCGCGCAATGCGGGCCTTTTTTATTCACTTGAGACATCGTTGTTATTGATGGCCTCTTCGCGAGCAAGCCCGCTCCCACATTTGACCGAGTTCCATCTTGAGAATGCGGTCAAATGTGGGAGCGGGCTTGCTCGCGAAGGCGTCACCTCGGTCTCAGGCAGTAACCGCCCTGGCCGGCACCTCCACCACCCCCAACCCATCCTTCATCCGCTGGGAATCGCGCACAAAACTGCGGGACGCCTGGAACAGAAACAGCATGGTCAAAAACAGCGCCACCGGAATCAGGTACATGGCGTCATGCAGTCCCACCGCCTTGTAAGCCTCAGTCATCTGCTGGGCACCGTCGGCATACATCGCCGAATGGGCAAAATGATCCGACAACCCGCCCACCACAATCGGCCCCATGCCCCCGCCCAGCAAATACAAGCCGGCGAAGAACAATGCCATCGCCGTCGCCCGCAGGCGCGGCTCGACCACGTCCTGGATCGCCGTGTACACGCAGGTGTAGAAGTTATAGGCAAACAGCCAGCCGACACTGAACAGCGCCACAAACACACCAATCTCGATCCGCCCCGCGTGCAACGCCCAGGCAGTGGTCACTGTAGAGATAATCAAACTGCACGCCGCGAACAGCAGCCGGCCGTTAGCGATGCGTTGATGGATCTTGTCGGCAATCCAGCCGCCCAGGGTCAGGCCCACCAGGCCGGTAATACCGACGATGACACCGGTGGCGACTGCCGCATCCTGCAACGGCAGCAGGAAATAGCGCTGCAGCATCGGCACCAGGAACGAGTTGCAGGCATAGGTGGCGAAGTTGAAGCACAACCCGGCCAGCACCAGCCAGAGGAATGTCGGCACCGCCAGCACCCGGCGAATCGGCCGGTCGACTTTCTCCTGGGAGACTTGCACGGCTTCCGCCGCGCCGCGCTTGGGTTCCTTGATGTAGAACATGAACACCGCAAGGATCAGCCCCGGCACCGCGGCAATAAAGAATGGCGCACGCCAGCTGTCGAACGCCTTGACCATCGCACCAATGGTGAAGAAGGCCAGCAACAGGCCCAAGGGCAGGCCCAGCATGAAGATCCCCATGGCCCGGGCACGGCGGTGGGCGGGAAACAGGTCACCGATCAGCGAGTTTGCCGCCGGCGCATAACTGGCCTCGCCGATGCCGATGCCCATGCGCACCAGCAAAAAGGTCCAGAAGCTGCCCACCAGACCATTGACCGCTGTCAGGCCACTCCACGCCGCCAGGCCCCAGCCCATGAGTTTGCTGCGCGAGCCGGTATCGGCCAGGCGCCCCAGCGGCAAGCCGGCAATTGCATAAACGATGGTGAACGCGGTACCGATGATCCCGAGCTGGAAGTCGCTGAGGTGCCACTCCATGCGGATCGGCTCGATGATGATCGCGGGAATGGTGCGGTCGAAAAAGTTGAACAGGTTGGCCAGGAACAGCAGGAACAGAATGCGCCAGGCATTCGCCGCTTGGGTCGAGTTCTGCATGGGTCCGTCTCTTTTATTGTTATGTGAGCCGCGATGCCAGACGCATCCTGAGCCCGGAACCTGCAATCTAGTCAGCCTCGTGGGGATTGTCTGTAATGATTCGTAAGTCTGATGTCACTCCATCGGGCGACCCGGCCGGTCATCCCTAATCATTTGGTTCTAGTTGTTTATAAACTCATCGCCAAATGATTAGAAGCAATCTGCCATCAATCCTTGTAACTCGCTCACGCTCTCTATACTGAAAGACGCAGTCAGACTAAAACTCTGTGACGGGACATGCTATGGAATGGCTTGGTTTGCATTTTTTTACCGACCTTCCGGACAGTGGGCACTTATTACTCAATTGCAGTCATAACCCCTTTCTGGTGCTACTGGCTTACGTGGTGGCCTGTGCAGCGGGCTTCGGCACCCTGGACATGGCCGAGCGGGTCGGCCATGTCGACAACCCCAAGGCTCAACGGCACTGGCGCTGGGTAGGCGCGGGCTGCCTGGCAGGCGGCATCTGGTCGACCCACTTCATCAGCATGCTGGCCTTCCAGGCGCCTATCGCGATTCACTACGAATTGATCATGACGTTCGCCTCGCTGCTGATCGCCCTGATCGCGGCGCTGTTCGCCATGCAAACCCTCAGTCATCCAAGGCTGCGCGCCCACCAATATGTGCTGGCGTCGGTGTGGATGGGGCTGGGTATTGCGCTGATGCACTACGTGGGCATGTCGGCCATGCGCTCCGAGGCGGGCGTGTATTTCGAGACTGGCTTGTTCCTCGCCTCTGTGTTGATCGCGATCGGCGCCAGCCTGGCGGCTTTGCTGCTGTCGCTGTACCTGCGCAACGGCACCGGCATGTTCCATCAATTGCTCAAGTACGCGGCCAGCCTGGTGCTCGGCGCGGGCATTATCAGCATGCACTTCACCGGCATGGCGGCCATGCAACTGCTGGTACCCGAAGACCTCGTACAGTCGGCACTGCCGGTGGACAACAACCCGGTCCAACTGGGGCTGCTGGTGGCGGTCATCGCCCTGCTGGTGATTGGCAGCAGCATCAGTGCTGCCCTCGCGGACAAGAAGCTGCAACACAAGGAAACCGACCTGCGCCGGGTCAACGCCCTGCTCACCGAACTGGACCAGGCTCGCGCCTCGCTGCAACAGGTGGCGCATTACGATGCCCTGACCACCCTGCTCAACCGCCGTGGTTTCAACCAGATCTTCGCCGAGAAGCTCGCGGAAAAAACCGCCACCGACGGCATGCTGGCGGTGATCTTCCTGGATATCGACCACTTCAAGCGCATCAACGACAGCCTCGGCCATGACGCCGGCGACGAACTGCTGACGGTGCTGGCCGGCCATATCAAAAGCTCGGTGCGCAGCCATGACGACGTGGTCGCGCGGTTTGGCGGTGACGAATTCTGCATCCTGATCAGCATCCATCACCGCGATGAAGCGCGGCACATGGCCCAGCGCATCATGCAGAAAATGAAAGACCCCATCGAACTGGCCGGCCGGCGCATGGTGATGACCACCAGCATCGGCATCAGCCTGTTTCCCGAAGACGGCAAAACCAGCGAAGAGCTGCTGAAGACCGCTGACCTGGCGCTGTATCAGTCCAAGGATGCCGGGCGTAACAGCCTGAACTTCTTCAGCTCCAACCTGAAAACCCGGGCCTTCCTGGAACTGCAGCTGGAAGAGGAACTGCGCGCCGCACTGCGGGGCAAGAACGAGTTGGTGCTGTTTTACCAACCGATACTTGACCTGAAAAAAGGCAGGGTCACGCGCCTCGAAGCCCTGGTGCGCTGGCAACACCCCCAACATGGCCTGCTGACCCCGGACCGGTTCATCGGCATTGCCGAAAGCAACGGGCTGATTGCCGAACTGGATCACTGGGTGCTGCGCCAGGCCTGTCACGACCTGAGCCTGCTGTCGGAACAAGGCCACACCGAATTGGTCATGGCCGTGAACTGCTCGGCCCTGAACCTGACCCGTGACGAGTTGGCCGATGAGATCGAAAACGCCCTGCGCTTCGGCGGGATCGCCGCCAATCGCCTGGAACTGGAAGTAACCGAGAACGCGCTGATGGGCAATATCAGCAGCACCCTGGCATTGCTGCGGCAAATCCGCGCCCTGGGCGTGTCGCTGTCCATCGACGACTTCGGCACCGGCTACTCGTCCCTCGCCTACCTCAAGCGCCTGCCGTTGAACACCTTGAAAATCGACCGTTCATTTATCCAGGATATCCCCAAGTCGAACGCCGACATCGAGATCGTCCAGGCCATTATCGGCATGGCCCACACCCTGCACCTGCAGGTGGTGACAGAGGGCGTGGAAACCCTGCAACAATTTGAAGTGGTGCAAAAACACGGCTGTGATTTTGTTCAGGGTTACCTGCTCAGCGCTGCGGTGCCGTTGAGTGATATCAGCGCGGTGATCAACAGCCTGGACCAGAACAACCTGTTCAGCCTGCTGGGCCTGACGGGGGGTGACCCCGCGCCGAAAGACCCGCCTTCGGGCCGTGCGGGCCCGGCGTCCATCGTTCGGCCAATTCGCTGACGCCGTTTATTTGGCAAATCGCCATCATTTCACTAAAGAACCCCGACGAACGGCCGATTCATCAGAGTCCGGCCAGGCTTTCCCCTTAAAACCCTAGGGTTAAACCCTATCGCCCAGGACCCGGACGCACTGTAAAGTCGCGATCTCTCATTCTGTGATGGCTATTTGATACTTACTCAGCCATCCGTCCAGGCACATGGCGCACAATGACTTCTAAAAATAACTCTGCCACCGCGGTATCCGACGTGTTGCTGACAGCCCCTGCGGAAAAACCCTCAGGTTCAAAGTCATTGAGCACCGCCCGCCCACTGGCCACCCAGCAGTACCTGTACTTCACCGAAACCAACACCGACCGTATCCTCGACAACCTCGACGGCCTGCGCGACATGGTGTTCCCGCGCGCACCGCACCTGGAAGTCGACGGTGAACTGCGCAATGAGCAGGAATTCCCCTCGGTGTGCCTGATCGGCCTGGGCCGCTGTGGCTCCAACATTGCCCTGGATGTGGCAGAGCTGGTGTACAACGCACGCAAGTTCTACCTCAACGAATTCAGCAACGAAGACAAATCCACCGACAAGGGCTACCGCCCCGCCCAGTGGATTCGCAACAACCTGCGCCTGGGTTCGAACAAGGGCACCAAACCGGTGTTCCTGGTCGAGCCGCTGGTGATGCTGGGCGACCTGGACAAGGACATTGCCGGGCGCATCCGTTTCTCGCGCAAGGGTGAGAAAAGCGGTTTCCTGCGGGACTACAGCAAGATGAAAATCATGGACCTCTCGGAAGTCCATGCCGGCGGCGCCGGTAACGCGCCGATACTCGGCCAGTACCTGGCCAAGATCATCCTCAACAAAGACACCCAGCGCTTCTCCAGCCCCGACTGGAAGATGATCCACTCGTACCTGATCGACTCCTGCGGCATCAAGGCCAACCAGTCGCGCCTGTACTTCTCGATCTTCAGTGCCGGCGGCGGTACCGGTTCAGGCATGGCCTCGGAGTTCGGCCTGGCCCAGCAGCACTCGTACATGAACAAGACGTTCGACACCAAGCCCGCCGATGAACATGACAGCAAAAGCGGTCACGCCTTCGTGTTCGAGCCGATCTTCACCAGCGGGATTTGTGTGCTGCCGAACATCTCCGATCACCGCAGCGAAATGTCCGAGGCGCTGCACATCAACGCCGGGCGGCTGTTGTGCAAATACCTGTCGGAAGAATGGGACTTCTCGTACAACTTCGACAATGAAGACAGCAGCGAAGCCAGCGTGAAAGGCCGTATCCGACCGTGGAACGCGATGATGCTGATCTCCAACGACATCATGCGTTACGCCGAGGAAAGCGATGACGGCAACATCCAGAACATTGATGTCAATGCCATGGAAAAGCACGCCAACCAGTACATCTCGCAGCAGATCTTCAACATTCTGACGGCCCAGGCGGTTACCACCGACTACGACCAGAACTACTTCCGTCGCGCCGGGATCGACATTGGCGAGACCATCCGCCTGGATGCCAACGACCTGTTCATGAGCCTGGCCGGCCCGGTAGCGATTGCCTATGCCGAATCGGTGGTGCCGGAAACGCCGGCGCCTTCGAGCGACAAGTTCAAGGTGTTCGAAAAAGAGCCGCAGCGGCTGAACATCGACGACTTGTTTTTCCGTTCCATTGATCTGCCGCACTTCAACAAGGTGACCCAGGCGATCGAAGGCATCAGCCTGTTGCCGATTGAGTCCAAGCGGTACAAGGCCTCCCTGGAGCAGTACAAGAATTCCGGCTATGACGCGGCGGCGTTGCATGACTTGCACTTCTTCAAGAACTGCTCGTCGGTGGTGTCGATTGTGTCGTTGCCCAAGGATTACAAGCTGTCCTATATGGACCTGAATCGCCTCAAGACGCACCTCAACAGCCTGTTTCCCAATACGACGCTCAAACGGTATGCGCTGGTGATCGGGGCGTCGGCCAACTTGTCGCTCACGACCTTGATCGCTAAAAGCCCGTGCCTGTCGGATGATTTTTTGACGTTGATCGTGGCATTTATCAAGCGCTGTTTTGCGCGTAATCCGTATCGGTTTGATGACACCTTGGATAATTCGATCCTGGATTTCATCATCCATGAGGATTTTGATGAAGACCGGATTGATGAGCTGCTCAACGAGTTCGAGAACCCGGCGAAGATCCTGGATACCAACTGGTATGCGATCAAGCCGATGTACGAGAAGAAGTATCGTGAGTTGATCAACGACAAGGACAAGTTTGTGTCGATCAACGATATTCGTCTGTCGCGGGATTGTGTGAAGAAGGCGATCAAGTACCTGCGTGAGATTTATCGTCACCGGATTGGGAAGACCAAGGTTATTTCGCTGAATAACCATACCGGGAAGACGGCGTAGGCTTTGTTGCTGAGGTGGGGTGTATATCCGTTATTTGGGTGATGGCTTATATCGGTTCCGCTCTTACA
>NZ_JACARK010000449.1:0-3712 GCF_013386655.1 Pseudomonas sp. K5002
CCGGAGTCGGCAGCGAGCAACCCGGTGTTGCCTGCCGCCATCGCCGGGGCCGAGCCGATCCCGTTGTATCGCCTGGAGGTGCCGGTGTACTCGGTGGTCGTCCCGGCCGCGCAGTTGATGACCCTGCAAGCCCTCGGCACCTTCCACGACCGCCAGGGCGAACAAAGCCTGCTCAGCGAGACCGGACCGGTTCCGGCGGGCTGGGGCCGTGCCTATGGCAGTGACTTCAACAAGAGCTGGTCGGGTACGGTATCGCCGAGCTTCGACGGTTCCATCAAGGGCTATCAAGTGGGCCATGACCTCTACGCCTCCGAGACCAGCGGCGGACAGCTCCAGCGTTTCGGCCTGTTCATCGGCCAAAGCCGCCTGCAAGGTGACATCAAGGGCTTTTCAATGGGCTTCCAGGACAACCGCTCCGGGCGGGTCAAGCTGGATGGCGATAACTTCGGCGCCTATTGGACCCTCACCGATCCCAAGGGCTGGTACGTTGACCTGGTGGCCATGGGCACGCGCTTCGACGGTGACAGCAAGTCCGACCGTGACGTGAAGATCGACAACAAGGGCCACGCCCTGGCCCTCTCGGCGGAAGCCGGCTACCCGATTACCGTCTCCGAACACTGGGTGGTGGAACCCCAGGTGCAGGTGATCAACCAGCAGATTGACATGGACCACCAGAATGACGGCATCTCCAAGGTTTCATTCGACTCCCAGGACTACTGGACCGGCCGCCTCGGTGCACGCCTGAAGGGGCGTTACCTGGTGCAGAACACCCCGATCGAACCGTATGTACGAGCCAACGCCTGGCGCACCTTCGGTGGCAGTGACACGGTGACCTACGACGACGTGGACCGGATTAAAACCGATCACAAGTCATCCACTGCCGACCTCGGTGTGGGCGTTGTCGCCAAGTTGTCGTCCACCGTCAGCGTGTACCTGGCGGCGGACTACAACACCCAACTGGACAGCAACACGCTGGAGGGTTTCAGCGGTAACGCCGGGGTACGCATGAGCTGGTAGGCTCACGCCTCCCGGGGGCAGGTAACCGCGCGGGCAACGATGGCGCCCACCACCGCACCCGCTATCGGTGCCGCCCAGAATAGCCACAACTGCATCAGGTATTCCCCGCCGGCAAACAATGCCGGCCCGGTGCTGCGCGCCGGGTTGACCGAGGTGTTGGTGACGGGGATGGCCACCAGGTGGATCAGCGTCAGGGTCAGGCCAATGGCAATCGGCGCAAACCCGACCGCCGCACCCGGGCCGGTGACACGCATGATGATGAACACAAAAAAGAACGTCGCCACCGCCTCTACCACCAACGCGGCCAGCAGGCTGTACTGCCCGGGGCTCAACTGGCCATAGCCGTTGGCGGCGAAAGCACCCACTTCAAACCCCGGGCGGCCACTGGCGATCAGCGCCAACACGGCGGCGGCGACAATCGCACCGGCCACCTGGGCAATGATGTACGGCACCACGTCCCCCCCCGGCATCCGGCGTCCCACCCACAAGCCGATAGTCACCGCCGGGTTGAAGTGCGCACCGGAAATACCGCCCACCGCGTACGCCATACTCAGCACCGTCAAGCCAAAGGCCAGGGCGACACCGGCAAAGCCGATCCCAAGCTCCGGAAACGCCGCGGCCAGTATCGCGCTGCCGCACCCGCCGAAGGTCAACCAGAACGTCCCAAGAAATTCTGCTGCGATTTTCTTTTGCAAACCAACTCCACCCAATGCCAACGCCATCCGATTGATGGACCCGGCGGCGACGGTAGCAAGCGGGGTTAACCGGCTCGTATCAGACTTTTCCGGTTAAAGCGCGCGAGATATCGACGGTGCTGAAGATGAAGCTTTTGTCAGTAAAGCCTCACTTAATCGATGGTTAATCCCCCCGGACGACAGTTGAGTCGACCGCACTCGCATGGCACCCGCCATTGCCCAGGGCGGCCGCGGCTCATCACGTTGTTGGGCCTGCGAACGACTTGCGGAGAAACACCATGAAACTGCGTACGTTAATGCTCGGCGCTGCACTGGCCCTGACGGCTGTGACGGGGATGGCGCAGGCTGACACCGCCCCCGTCATCACGCCTTACCACTACGGCGAGAAGATGGATGTGCAGAAGGTACTTGCGATGCACGAACCCGACACCAATGTCTGCAAAGTGATCAACGCCGATATCAAGTTCGTGGACAGCCAAGGGAAAGTCCAGGACGTGGGTTATCGCAAAATGTCCGAGGCGTGTGATTTCCAGAACTGATGTGATTGCAGCGCCGTTGCAGGGGTGAGCGAGCTCGCTCCTGCGGTCGCCAGGCGTTACCCTTGCCGGCCGCTCCACGGCCGAAAGGATCACGAAAACGGCGTTGGGCCTGGCATTTATCCAGGCCCGCAAGTCTTCACTGACTGAAGCTCAACCGTCCGTTTAATAGAAAGGACGCGCGCCGGCTCGTTTGAGGGCCGGGGCCTGGGTGTGGGTATGCTTGAGGTCTTCACGCAACTCGGTAATCAAGTTGCAGATCGCCCGACTGCTGTCGAGCTTGTTGGCGCAAATGCCGGTGACCACCAGGTCGACCCGGTCATGATCGATCTCGTGATAGACCTTGACCGTCAGCGAGGCGTCCGACGCCTTGGTGACTTCACAGCGCTTGGGCAGAAAACTTCCTTCAATGATGCCGCGTAGTTCCAGATCCGAAAGCATGGCCGACCTCTCCTTTTATGAGATTGCCAATCGATTTTTATCAATATTCTTATTGCTGGCGACCGTGATGAGACGTTCACCTTTTTGCGCCTTGCCAACCCTGGCAGACGGCTTCACGTACCCAGCCTACTAGGCCGTTCAGAGTTGCGTTGGATCCTTTCCTCATAAGCGACAACGTTACTTATATAAGTTACGTGGCAGACCGCCATTAACCCGTTCGTTTGGGGGATCAACAGCGATATTTGTTGCTCATTCAGAGTTGTAACAGGATCTTATGAAGCATTAAACATGCCGTCGGGCATGGCCTGCCAAGGCCCAGGAAAATCGGCATATTCGAACGAAATACCGGCCACCGACTCATGCATCCTGCAATAAGCACCGGTTGGCGTCATGCAAATTGAAAGACCGTAAAAACAAGCGCCTTGCCGAAACTATTTCCAGCGGAAATAAACACCCTCCAAACGGGTGGCTGCGACTAACATTAAATTTTCATTAGATTAAACGTTTAATCTGCTTGAGCCGCCACTCGTTCGGCAACATGTCGCAAACTATCAAAGTTAATATTGGCCCCCGAGTTGATCGCCACCCATGTTTGTCCCTGGATCCCGGTCTTCGCGACATGCTTGCGGATACCCGCCACCGCCAGCGCCCCCGAAGGTTCGGTAATTGATCGCGTATCGTCGTAGATCAGCTTGATGGCGCTGCACAGTTCGTCATTGCTGACGGTGATCACCTCATCCACGTGGTGTCGGCAGATTTCAAAACCATGGGCGCCTATCTGGGCCACGGCAGTCCCGTCGGCAAAGCTGTCGACGCTCGGCAGCACCACCCGGCTCCCGGCGCGCAAGGCTGCCAGCAGGCAACTGGAGCCTTCGGGCTCGACGCCGATGATGCGCACTTCGGGGCGCAGGTATTTGACGTAGGCCGCGATACCGGCGATCAATCCGCCGCCGCCCACGGGGACAAAGATCGCGTCCAGCGGGCCCTGCTGTTGGCGCAGCACTTCCATGCCCACGGTGCCCT
>NZ_JACARK010000045.1:0-7253 GCF_013386655.1 Pseudomonas sp. K5002
CCTAAATAACGGATATGTACACATACCCAGAAACAATTCCCCCCACACTCCGCCGCTACCAAAACTGTTCCCATGACGCGCACGTAACCCCCGCCTGTGACCTTTCTCTACGGCAAGGTGCCATCACCGCAAATGCAGTTACCCGCCTACACACTTAAACTCGGAAAAATCACGCACCTTTTTCGCGCATGCATTTCCTACACTGCCCTTTCCTGGATCAGAATCCACGGCGAAACCACCACCGCCCACAAACTCGGGTCCCGCTCAACCAGGTCCAATGCCCGCGTCGCAGACACCTCGCCAAGACTCCCCGCAGCCAGCCAGGCAGCGACTTTCTCACGGTTGTCCTCAGCCATGCCCTCGGCGGCCTCGATCAAATCCAGCCCGGCATCGACCCACAATAGGGCACCCTTGGCAAAGAACGGCTCAAGCTCCTTCCAGGAAATTTCGGCAGTTTCACCAAGCAGCTTGGCATAGAGGGTGCTAGGTTCTTGCGTCATGGGAGTTCACCTGAAGAAAAAATCGGCGCAATCATACCGTCGAGCCCCAGGCAGAAAAACCCAGTTGCAAATGAGGCACCGAACGAAAGTGTCAGGAAAGCCAAGGATTGCCCGAAACTCTGGCATCACCCCGCCGCAATTCTGTCTTTTTCTTTCATTTAAGCGACATACCCGGGTTTTGCCCCCAGCAGCCAGCTTTTCAAGCGATCAACCGGCGCTCTACACTGTACCGGTACAGTTGCCAGGCCGCTGCCGGGGGATATCCGAGATATCTGATCCGGTTCTGCAGCTCACAAGGCCGCTAGAACTATAAAAAATACAACAGTAAGAGTGGAGCACTATGAATAAGGCTACTAAGCAGATTTCCAAACTGTTTGCCGCTATGGTCCTGGCCGGGGTTGCCAGCCATTCGTTCGCAGCTGACACCATCAAGATCGGTATTGCCGGCCCTAAAACCGGCCCTGTGACCCAGTACGGCGACATGCAGTTCATGGGTGCCAAGCAGGCCATCGCCGACATCAACGCCAAGGGCGGCGTAGATGGCAAAATGCTCGAAGCCAAGGAATACGACGACGCTTGCGATCCAAAACAAGCCGTGGCCGTAGCCAACAAAGTGGTCAACGACGGCGTCAAGTTCGTGGTCGGTCACCTTTGCTCCAGCTCCACTCAGCCAGCATCCGACATCTACGAAGACGAAGGCGTGATCATGATCACCCCGGCTGCCACCAGCCCGGAAATCACGTCCCGTGGCTACAAGCTGGTCTTCCGTACCATCGGCCTGGACAGCGCCCAGGGCCCAGCCGCCGGTAACTACATCGCCGACCACGTGAAGCCGAAAGTCGTAGCCGTTATCCACGACAAACAGCAATACGGTGAAGGCATCGCCACTGCCGTTAAACAAACCCTCGAGAAGAAAGGCGTGAAAGTTGCTCTCTTCGAAGGCATCAACGCTGGCGACAAAGACTTCGGTTCGCTGATCCAGAAGCTCAAGCAAGCCAACGTCGACTTCGTCTACTACGGCGGCTACCACCCTGAGCTGGGCCTGATCCTGCGCCAAGCCAAGGAAAAAGGCGTGAACGCCAAGTTCATGGGCCCTGAAGGCGTCGGCAACGACTCCATCTCGCAAATCGCCCAGAACGCGTCCGAAGGCCTGCTGGTTACCCTGCCGAAATCCTTCGACACCGATCCTGCCAACAAGGCAATCGTTGAAGAGTTCACCAAGAACAAGCAGGACCCAACCGGTCCGTTCGTGTTCCCGGCCTACTCGGCAGTTGAAGTGATCGCCGGCGGTATCGCTGCCGCGAAGAGCGAAGACACCGCCAAGGTGGCAGCGGCCATCCACGCCGGTACCTTCAAGACCCCGACCGGCGACCTGAGCTTCGACGCCAAGGGCGACCTGAAGGACTTCAAGTTCGTGGTCTACGAATGGCACTTCGGCAAACCAAAAACCGAAGTTTCCCCTCAGTAAGCCAGGCGTTACTGGTCAACAAGCCCACTGTGCAAGCAGTGGGCTTTGTTTTACGAGGTTTATGGGCCTGTCACCCGCGATCCGGGCGCTGGCTCACCTGAAAATCTTAAAACCGTCACCAGCGGTTCGCTGGCAAACGCTTTGTGCAACCTGATCACAGAACAGGGCACCGAGCCGGAAATTGACTCCACCAGTGAAATGCGTATCGGGTTTTTAGGAGCGCTGTAATGCCTGAGATCTATCATTTTTTCCAAACGCTGGTTAACGGCATGACCGTTGGCAGCACCTATGCCTTGATAGCCATTGGCTACACAATGGTTTACGGCATCATTGGAATGATTAACTTCGCCCATGGCGAGGTGTACATGATTGGTTCCTACGTGGCCTTCATCGCCCTTGCCGGGCTGGCCATGCTGGGTATCCACTCCCTGCCGCTGTTGATGACCGCTGCGTTCCTGGCGTCCATCGTCGTAACCAGTGCCTATGGCTACAGTATCGAACGCGTTGCGTACCGCCCCTTGCGTGGCAGCAACCGCTTGATCCCGCTGATCTCTGCGATCGGCATGTCGATTTTCCTGCAGAACACCGTATTGCTGTCCCAGGACTCCAAGGACAAATCCATTCCCAACCTGATCCCGGGGAGCATCTCCTTCGGCCCAGGCGGCGCACAGGAAGTGCTGATTTCCTATATGCAGATCCTGGTCTTCGTCGTCACCCTGGTGGCGATGCTCGGCCTGACCCTGTTCATCTCCCGCTCCCGTCTGGGGCGCGCCTGCCGGGCCTGCGCCGAAGACATCAAGATGGCCAACCTGTTGGGCATCAACACCAACAACATCATCGCCCTGACCTTCGTCATCGGTGCCGCACTGGCGGCTATCGCTGCCGTGTTGCTGAGCATGCAGTACGGCGTGATCAACCCCAACGCCGGTTTCCTGGTGGGCCTCAAGGCCTTCACCGCGGCGGTATTGGGCGGCATCGGCAGCATTCCGGGCGCGATGCTCGGCGGGCTGGTGCTGGGGGTGGCTGAAGCCTTTGGCGCCGACGTATTCGGTGACCAGTACAAGGACGTGGTGGCATTCGGTCTATTGGTTCTGGTGCTGTTGTTCCGGCCGACCGGCATTCTGGGCCGTCCGGAGGTTGAGAAAGTATGAGCAGATATCTTAAATCGGCGTTTTTCAGCGCCTTGCTGGTCTGGGCCGTGGCCTTCCCGGTACTCGGGCTCAAGTTGAGCATTGTCGGGATCAACCTTGAAGTGCATGGCACCGGTCCCGTGACGTTGACCATCATTGCCCTGTGCTCGGTGTTGATGTTCCTGCGCGTGCTGTTCACTCAGCAGGTCGGCGCGCTCCTCAAGTCCAACCGTGGCCCGTTGGTATCGCCCAAGGTCAGCCAGTTCCTGACCCTGCCGCGCACCCAGCGCTACATCATCATCGGCCTGATCGTGGCCGCGTTGATCTGGCCGTTCTTCGGCTCCCGTGGTGCGGTGGATATCGCGACGCTGATCCTGATCTACGTGTTGCTGGGCCTGGGCCTGAACATCGTGGTGGGTCTGGCCGGCTTGCTCGACCTGGGCTACGTGGGCTTCTACGCGGTGGGTGCCTACACCTACGCGCTGCTCTCGCATTACCTGGGCTGGGGCTTCTGGATCTGCCTGCCACTGGCCGGCATGGCGGCGGCCACATTTGGCTTCCTGCTGGGCTTCCCGGTACTGCGCTTGCGCGGTGACTACCTGGCGATCGTGACCCTGGGCTTCGGTGAAATCATCCGTCTGTTCCTGCGTAACCTCACCGATATCACCGGCGGGCCCAATGGCATCAGCAGCATTCCCAAGCCAACGTTCTTCGGGCTGACGTTCGACCGCACCGCGGCCGAAGGCATGCAGACGTTCCACGAGTACTTCGGGATCGACTACAACCCGGTGAGCAAAGTGGTGTTCCTGTACCTGGTGGCCCTGCTGCTGGCACTGGCGGCGCTGTTCGTGATCAACCGCCTGCTGCGCATGCCGATCGGTCGCGCGTGGGAAGCGTTGCGCGAAGATGAAATCGCCTGCCGTGCACTAGGCATGAACCCGACCGTCATCAAGCTTTCGGCATTCACCCTCGGGGCCACCTTCGCCGGTTTTGCCGGCAGCTTCTTCGCCGCGCGCCAAGGCCTGGTGACCCCGGAGTCGTTCACCTTCATCGAGTCGGCAATCATCCTCGCCATCGTGGTACTGGGCGGCATGGGCTCGCAGCTCGGCGTGATCCTCGCGGCGATCGTGATGATCCTGCTGCCGGAAATGATGCGTGAATTCAGCGAATACCGCATGTTGATGTTCGGCGCCATGATGGTGCTGATGATGATCTGGCGACCTCAAGGCCTGCTGCCCATGCAACGTCCCCACATGGAGCTGCGCAAATGAGCCGCGAGATCCTGAAAGTCGAAAACTTGAGCATGCGCTTCGGCGGTTTGCTGGCGGTCAACGGCGTGGCCCTGACCGTGCAAGAGAAACAAGTCGTGGCCCTGATCGGCCCCAACGGCGCCGGCAAGACCACGGTGTTCAACTGCCTGACCGGCTTCTACAAGCCGGCTGGCGGCACCATCCTGCTGGACGGCCAGCCGATCCAGGGCCTGGCCGGCCACGAGATCGCCCGCAAGGGCGTGGTGCGCACCTTCCAGAACGTGCGGTTGTTCAAGGACATGACGGCGGTCGAGAACCTGTTGATCGCCCAGCATCGCCACCTGAACACCAACTTCTTTGCCGGCCTGTTCAAGACGCCGTCGTTCCGCAAGAGCGAGCGCGAGGCCATGGAATATGCCGCGTACTGGCTGGACAAGGTCAACCTCACCGAGTTTGCCAACCGTCCTGCCGGCACCCTGGCCTACGGTCAGCAACGGCGCCTGGAAATCGCCCGCTGCATGATGACCCGCCCGCGGATCCTCATGCTCGACGAACCGGCCGCCGGCTTGAACCCGAAGGAAACAGAAGACCTCAAGGCGCTGATCAGTGTGCTGCGTGAAGAAAACAACGCCACCGTGCTGCTGATCGAACACGACATGAAACTGGTCATGAGCATTTCCGACCATATCGTCGTGATCAACCAGGGCACGCCACTGGCCGACGGTACGCCGGAGCAGATCCGCGACAACCCGGAAGTGATCAAAGCCTATTTGGGGGAAGCGTAAAATGCTGCAATTCGAAAACGTTTCCACTTTCTACGGCAAGATCCAGGCGCTGCACAGCGTCAACGTGGAAGTGCGCCAGGGCGAAATCGTTACCCTGATCGGCGCCAACGGTGCCGGTAAATCCACGCTGCTGATGACCCTGTGCGGTTCGCCCCAGGCTCACAGCGGCAGCATCCGCTACATGGGTGAGGAGCTGGTGGGCCAGGCCTCCTCCGAGATCATGCGCAAGAGCATTGCCGTGGTTCCGGAAGGCCGCCGGGTATTTGCCCGCCTGACCGTGGAAGAGAACCTCGCCATGGGCGGGTTCTTCACCGACAAGGGCGATTACCAGGAGCAGATGGACAAGGTGCTGCACCTGTTCCCGCGGCTCAAGGAACGCTTCAGCCAGCGCGGCGGCACCATGTCCGGCGGCGAACAGCAAATGCTCGCCATCGGCCGCGCGCTGATGAGCAAGCCCAAGCTGTTGTTGCTGGACGAACCGTCCCTGGGGTTGGCGCCGATCATCATCCAGCAGATCTTCGACATCATCGAACAGCTGCGCAAGGACGGTGTGACGGTGTTCCTGGTAGAGCAGAACGCCAACCAGGCGCTGAAGATTGCCGACCGCGCCTACGTGCTGGAAAACGGCCGTGTGGTGATGCAGGGCAGCGGCGAACAACTGCTGACCGATCCGAAAGTACGTGAGGCTTATTTGGGCGGTTGATGCCCATCTGGTCAATGTATGAGCGGGCTTTTGTGGGAGCGGGCTTGCTCGCGAAGGCAGTGGATCAGCCAACTTGTTTGGTGACTGACCCACTGCCTTCGCGAGCAAGCCCGCTCCCACATTTGTTTGGTGTGAACCAAAGACTTTGGCGAAACCTGAAATTATTTTCCCCGGCTTTGTAACGAATCCCTTCCCCCTTTCTCTAGTGGTGTAAGCAGGCGAACATGCTTGCCAACTCAACCCACTGCTGGAGATACACCATGACTACCAAAACCCGCTCGCTGTCCGCCGCCACCCTCGTCCTGGCCCTGGGTTCGGCCCTGAGCCTGTCCGCCCTGACCACCACCGCCCACGCCGCCGATGACATGCAGAAATGCTTCGGTGTAGCCGAAGCCGGCAAGAACGATTGCGCCGCAGGCGCCGGCACTTCCTGCGCGGGCACCTCGAAGGTCAAGGATCAGGCCAACGCCTGGAAACTGGTCCCGGCCGGTACCTGCCTGAAAACCCCAAGCACCACCTCGCCAACCGGCTTCGGCCAGGAAGCTGCCTTCACCGCCAAGTCCTGAAACCCTGCACAGCCTGAGTACTGACGATGACGCTCTCATTCACCCACTCCATCTCCCAGGCTCAGGCGCCCGGCCTCCCCCGTCGGGCCGGGCTGGGGCTCAAGAACGAGCACTTCAGTGAAGTGCTCGAGACGTCCCCCGATATCGGTTTTTTTGAAGTCCACGCCGAAAACTACATGGTGGCCGGCGGGCCTTTCCATCACTACCTGGGCTTGATCCGCGAACAGTACCCGCTGTCGCTGCACGGTGTAGGCCTGTCCATTGGCGGCGAAGGTCCGCTGAACGACGAGCACCTGGCGCGCTTGGCCACGCTGATCGAACGCTATCAACCCCACTCCTTTTCCGAACACCTGGCCTGGTCCAGCCACGGCCCGGTGTTTCTCAATGATTTGCTGCCGCTGGCGTATGACGATGAAACCCTGAAGCGGGTGTGCGAACACATCGACCAGGTACAAACCCGCCTGCAGCGGACCATGCTGCTGGAGAACCCGTCGACCTATCTGCAATTCCAGTGCTCCACCCTGGAAGAGACCGACTTCATCAGCGAAGCGATTCGCCGCACCGGCTGCGGGCTGCTGCTGGACGTGAACAATGTGTATGTGTCATGCATCAACCATCAGCAAGACCCGCTGAAGTACATCGAGGCCTTGCCGTTGCACGCCGTGGGCGAGATTCACCTGGCAGGGTTTGCCGAAGACACCGACAGCCTCGGCGACCGTTTGCTGATTGACGATCACGGCGCCCCCATCGACAACGCGGTATGGCAGCTCTACCAGCACGTGCTCAGCTGCACCGGGCCGGTCGCCACGCTGATCGAGCGCGACAACCAGGTGCCGGCGTTCAGCGTGCTG
>NZ_JACARK010000450.1:0-2101 GCF_013386655.1 Pseudomonas sp. K5002
CGGCCCACGAATTGCGCAGCCCGTTGACCGCGATCAAGACCCACCTGCAAGTGGCGCGCATGACCGAAGGCGCCGCCCGAGACCAGTCCCTGGCCCACGCTGAAGAGGGCGCCGACCGCTTGCACCGCACCCTTGAGCAGTTGCTGCTGCTGGCGCGGGTCGAAGGCAGCCTGTCGTTTGATGACGGCCTGCAATCGAGTTCCGAGCAAGTTGCGCAACTGGCGATCCAGGATGCCAACGGCGGCGACAATCAGCGTATTGACCTGATCCTGGCAGACGGTTTGTCCGAAAAACCTTTGGAAATGCCGGTGGGCCTGGCCGTCGCGGCCCTTCGCAACCTGCTGGACAACGCGTTGCGCCACACCCCGGCCGATACCCGGGTGGAGCTGAGTGTGTCCAGCGCTGGCGACAATGTGGTGTTCCGGGTGCGTGACCATGGCGCGCCGATTTCCAGCGAAGACTTGCAACACTTGACCCAGCGCTTCTGGCGCAACGGCAATAGCCCGGGTTGCGGCCTGGGGTTGGCGATCGTCCAGGCCATCGTGCAGCGCTGCTCGTGCTCCCTGAAATTCGACAGCCAGGCCGATGGCATGCGCGTCGACCTGGGCATGCCGTTGCGGCGCTGAAACCTTCTTTTCACAGCACACATAGCTACCGCCATCCTCAAGCGCAACGCTTCAGGATGGCGGTCATTTTTTTGTGTTTGAACCGGCTGAATGACTCGGCCTGTGTTGAAAAGGACAGCCCCTATGTTGGTTATCGATTCCACGTATCCCGCAAACGACTTCAATGAGCGCAATGGCCAGGCCGTGCGCCAGGTGATTGTGCATTACACCGCCGCGCCCTTTGCCTCGTCATTGCGTGCACTGACCCGCGACGGTTTCAGTGCCCACTACCTGTTGGCCGACCCCCATGACGCCAGCTACCGCGCCGCCGGCTATGACGAGTTGCGGGTATTTCGCCTGGTGGACGAAGCGCAACGCGCCTGGCACGCCGGCACCAGCCACTGGGCCGGGCGCGATAACCTCAACAGCCGCTCCATCGGCATTGAAATCGTCAACCAGGCCCGGGATGACGCCGGTGTGTTGACCTTCCCGGCGTATGGCGCAGAGCAGATTGACGTGTTGATCGCCTTGATTCGTGACATTCAGGTGCGTTACCCGGCGATCGGTCCTACCGACATCCTCGGGCATTCCGACATTGCCTATTGGCGCAAGAGCGACCCCGGCCCCCGCTTGCCATGGCGCTGCCTGTTCGAGGCGGGCGTGGGGGCCTGGTATGAAGAGGTGGCCAAGATGGCCTATCAACGTCGGTTCGACATCGGCCTGCCGCCAGAGGTTGAGGTGGAGCGGGCGTTCCAGCGCTACGGTTATGCCCCGGCGAAAAATCGCCTGGGTTTCCAGCAACGTGTCCGTGCGTTCCAGATGCATTTTCGGCCCTCTGACTACAGTGGGCGGCTGGATGCGCAGACCTGCGCGATCCTGTATGCGTTGAATGAAAAATACACCGGGGTGGCCGGGTAAATCCGCTAAAGCTGTTTTTAACGACCACAGGTGTAAATCCTCCCTTCGCTGATGCGTTTCCAGAACAGGAAATCCGTGCGCGGCCCTTGGGCCTGGCGCCAACGGGTGGGCAGTTTGGTCACCATCATCAGCGTATTGAGGGATCGAGAGATGTCAGTCGCTACTAGCCGTATCGAAGAGACCCAGGCGGTCCCTGCGGAAACGCTTTACCAGTTCGATGAAACCCCGCTGCTGGCCCGCCAGCGCCAGCAGGAATCCAATGCCCGCAGCTACCCACGGCGCATTCCCCTGGCGCTCAAGCGCGCCCGCGGGATCTATGTCGAGGACGTCGAAGGACGCAGCTTTATCGATTGCCTGGCCGGTGCCGGCACCCTGGCGCTGGGGCACAACCACCCGGTGGTGATCGATGCCATTCGCCAGGTGCTGAGCGATGAATTGCCATTGCACACCCTGGACCTGACCACGCCGGTCAAGGACCAGTTCGTGCAGGACCTGTTCGGCCTGCTGCCGCCGGCGCTGGCGCGGGAAGCCAAGATCCAGTTCTGCGGCCCCACCGGCACCGATGCGGTGGAAGCCGC
>NZ_JACARK010000451.1:0-4693 GCF_013386655.1 Pseudomonas sp. K5002
CAGGGCACGGCCACGGCGTTGGGCACGCGGTTCCTGGTGCGCAAGGCCGAGGATGGCGCGACCGTGGTCACCGTGATCGAGTCCACCGTGGCCGTCAAAGGCACCACTGCAGGCAACGTGAAAGTGCCGGCGGGGCAGAAGTCCACGCTCCAGGACGGCCGTGCCGGCACCCCACAACCCATCGGCAACGCCGACCCGGACGCCTGGACCCGTGGTTTGCTCAAGGTCGACGACCAGCCCCTGAGCGAGGTCCTGCAAACCCTCGCCGGTTACCGCCATGGGCTGGTGCGCTTTGATCCGCAGGCGCTGCAAGGGATGCGCGTGTCCGGGGTATTCAAGCTCGACGACACCGGCGCGGCCCTGGCGTCACTGGCGGATAACCTGCCGATCAAGGTCGAGTACTTCACCGATTTGGTGGTGGTGATCAAGCCTCGGTAAAAAGTCTGAATAAAAACTGCTCTCATTCATACCCGATTTTCCGACATGGCCGTCATGACTAATAGAACCCCCATTTCCCAGGACTTCTCATGTCGCGCCTTGCTCGTCCTTTACAGCCATTGACCCTTTCAGTGGCGATGGCGTTTGCCGCCGTACCCCTGCTGACCGTTCAAGCGTCCTACGCGGCTGAAAGCGCTGCGTTCTCCATTCCCGCCGGTGACCTGAGCCAGGCCCTCAACAGCCTCGCCGAACAGGCGGGCCTGGTATTGGCCTTTGATTCGAGCCTGACCCGCGGCAAACGCAGCAATGGCCTGAACGGGCAATACAATACCGACGCCGCCCTGGCCCAAGTGTTGGCCGGCAGCGGCCTGCAAGCCCTGAAGATCGCCGACGACCGCTACCGTCTCGAAGCCATCCCGCACACCGATGGCGCCATGGAGTTGCAGGCCACCACCATCAGCGGCGCGTACCCGTCGGAAAGCCCCACCGACCCGGTGTCTGGCTACGTGGCCACCCGCAGCCTGTCGGGCACCAAGACCGACACCGCACTGATCGAAACCCCGCAGTCGATCTCCGTGGTCACCAAAGACCAGATGCGCGCGCAGAACGCCGAGAGCCTCAACCAGATCCTGCGCTACAGCGCTGCCGTGATCCCGGAAACCCGTGGCTCCACCGCCTCGCGCCTCGACCAGTTGACCATCCGTGGCTTCACCCCGGCGACCTACCTCGACGGCCTGCGTATGCCCTCGAGCCGGGATGCCTTGCCGCAAAAAGACGCCTTCGACCTGGAGCGCGTCGAAGTGCTGCGCGGGCCCGCGTCGGTGCTGTACGGGCAGGGCACCCCCAGCGGCGTGATCAACATGGTCAGCAAACGCCCGCTGGACACGCCGTTCCATGAAGTCGGCGTCGAGTACGGGACCTTCAACAAGAAGCGCACGACCTTTGACTTGAGTGGCCCGCTAGACGATCAAGGCGTGTATTCCTACCGCGTTGCCGGCCTGTTCGACGATGCCGACGGCCAGATCGACCACACCGAAACCCGTCGCCAGTCCCTGTCCAGCGCCTTCACCTGGCGACCGGACGAGAATACCTCGCTGACCTTGCTCGGGCACTTCCAGAAGGACCCCAAGGGCGCGTCCTACGGTTCGATGCCGGCCTGGGGTTCGGTGCTGCACAGTCCGACCGGGCGCAAGATCGACGTGGATTTCTACGACGGCGAGAAAAGCTTCGAGAAGAGTGACCGCGAGTATTACTCCATCGGCTACGCCTTCGAGCATCACTTCAACGATGTCTGGACCGTGCGCCAGAATGCGCGCTACCTGCGCAGCGAAGGGCAATACCGCAGCCTCTACAGCAACTACCTGGAGAGCGATTACCGCACCATCCGCCGCTCGACCACTGCCAGCGACGTGAACATCGACGCCTATGCCCTCGACAACCAGTTGCAGGCCAAATTCGACACCGGCCCGTTGCAGCACACCGTGCTGATGGGCGCCGATTACCAGAACACCAGCACTGACACCAAGTCGGGCAACGGCGTGTACACGGCAGGGCCTACGCTGGATATTTTCGACCCGGTCTACGGCGCGGCCGTGCCGGTGCCGGCCTACACCAGCGACGCCACCTCGCGCAGCGAGCAAACGGGGGTGTACCTGCAAGAGCAGATGAAGTGGGACAAATGGGTGCTGTTGATGGGCGGGCGTTATGACTGGGCCAGCACCGACAACAGTACCCTGGCGATGACCACCCAGAAAAAGACCAAGTCGTCCCAGGACAGCAAGGCCTTCACCGGCCGCCTGGGCCTGGTCTACCTGTTCGATAACGGCCTGGCGCCGTATGTCAGCTACTCGGAATCCTTCCAGCCGCAATCCGGCACGGGCTACGGCGGTTCGACGTTCCAGCCGACCGAGGGCAAGCAGACGGAAATCGGCATCAAGTACCAGCCGCCGGGCAGCAACAGCTTCATCACGGCTGCCATTTTCGACCTGCGCCAGACCAACGTACCGACGCTGGACCCGGACGCTTCCCACCTGTGCAACGGCTCGCGTTGCCAGATTCAGGACGGTGAAGTGCAATCCCGCGGGTTTGAACTGGAAGGCAAGGCCAGCCTGAACGACAACCTGGATATCACTGCGGCCTATGCCTACCTGGATAACCGCATCAGCAAATCCAACAACACCGTGCGTTATGCGCCCATCAGCGACATCGGTGTCGGCCCGGCCATTGCGGCCGAAGGCACCACCACCTACGCGGTGCCGCGTCATACCGCGTCGGCCTGGGCGGATTACACCCTGCACGACGGCACGCTGAAGGGCTTCGGCGTGGGGGCCGGTGCGCGCTATGTCGGTTCTTCCTGGGGCGATACCGCCAACACCCTGAAGGTGCCGGGCTACACCTTGTTCGATGCAGCGGTGCACTACGACATCCCGCACATCAATCGTCAGGGTGACAACCTGCGCCTGGCGGTAAACGCCACCAACCTGGCGAATAAAGAGTACGTCGCGTCCTGCTATTCCTACTCGTGGTGCTGGTATGGCTCGCAGCGTACCGTGCAGGCCAGTGCGACCTATCAGTGGTAAATAAAAAGGCCTTGGCGAAAGGATTCGGGAGCAGCATCGCCAAGGCCGAAAAGCGTTAGTTCGCCACCGGCTCAATCAGCTTGGAAACCACCGGCGCCTGCCACTGCTCCAGGGCATCAATCAGGGCGCCGGGGTCTTCGTTGAACATCAGCATCCGGCTGTGTTCGACCTTCATGAAGCCTTCCTTCACGGCGTGATCCAACAGGGCGCGCACCGGGTTGAAGAACCCCTCCGTATTCAGGCACGCCACGCCCTTGTGGTGTTCGCCGACCTGGGTCAGCGTGGCCGCCTCGAACAACTCCTCCAGGGTTCCCAGCCCGCCGGGCAAGGCAATGAAACCGTCGGCGCAGTCGCTCATGCGTGTCTTGCGGCTGCGCATGTCTTGAGTCACTTCATGGTGGGTAAGCCCGGCGTGGGAATGGCCGCGTTCATGCAGTAACTGGGTGATCACGCCGATGACTTCGCCACCTTCAGCCAGCGCAGCATCCGCCACCACGCCCATCAAGCCCTTGTGGGTGCCGCCGTAGACCAGGCGTATGCCGCGCCGGGCGATTTCCCGACCGAGGGCTTGGGCGCCATCCGCATAGCGCGGGTTGAAGCCGAAATTGGTACCGCAGAAAACTGCAAGGCTGCGCAGGGGAGTGGGCATGGGCATTCCAGGCGGGTGAGGACAGGCTGTCCAGCATGGCGCCACTCGCCGGTGGGCAAAAGAGCCAAGAACCGGCTGGCGGATCAGGCCATGAGTGCGTCCAGGATGCGTTTTCCAAGGGCTTCGGCGATGGTCTCGGACTCGATATTGGCAAAGCCCAGCAGCAGGCCGGGGCCGGTCTGGCCTTGAATATTCCAGTCGCTCAAGGCTTCGGCATAAATGCCGGCCTGCGCCAGGCGTTCCACGCACAGGCGGTCTGACTGTTGTGCATTGAGGCGCAGGATCAAGTGCATCCCGCCCGGCTGGGCGTCAATCGAAATATGCTCGCCCAAGGCCTTGCGCAAGCCCCTGGCGGTGGCCTCCCGACGCTCACCGTAGAGTTTGCGCATGCGCTGGATATGCCGCGCAAAATGCCCCTCGGTCATAAACGTTGCGACGATCGCCTGGGTCAGCTCCGGGCAGCCCCCGAGGAAGGTCTGGCTGACATGTTCGAAGCGTTCCACTTGAGCTGCCGGCACCACCAGATAGGCCAGGCGGATGCCGGGGAACAACACCTTGCTGAAGGTTCCGGCGTACAGCACTCGGCCGTCGCGGTCCAGGCTCTTGAGGGCCGGCAGCGGGCGGCTCACGTAGCGGTATTCGCCGTCGTAGTCGTCCTCGATGATCCAGGCCTGCTGGCGACTCGCCCAATCCAGCAGCTCCAGGCGCCTGGGCAAGGCCAGCGAGACACACAGCGGGCTTTGATGGGCCGGCGTGACCACTGCGGCGCGGGCGCCTTTGCCCTGTTGCACGGCCTGGGATACCTGCATGCCATCCGGGTCCACTGGCACCGGTATGGCCTTGATATTCAGGTAATCCAGCAACGGTCGGGTGAACAAGTAGCCTGGGTCTTCCACCAGCACCCGATCGCCCGGTTCCAGCAGTGCGTGGGCGATCAGCCCCAGCGTATTGCGATAGCCCGAGGTGACGAAGACCTGCGCCGGCGAACAGTGGATGCCCCGGGCGACCTGCAAGTAGCTGGCAATCG
>NZ_JACARK010000452.1:0-3280 GCF_013386655.1 Pseudomonas sp. K5002
TTTGGCCTCGGCTCCGGCATAGCGGGCCTCGGTGGCGTGGCCCTGAGCCAGATCGGCAACGTCGGCCCGGACCTCGGCCAGAGCTACATCATCGACTCGTTCCTGGTGGTGGTGCTAGGTGGCGTCGGCCAGTTGGCCGGCAGCGTCATGGCGGCCTTCGGCCTGGGGATAGCCAACAAGATTCTTGAGCCGCAGATCGGTGCCGTACTCGGCAAGATCCTGATCCTCGCGCTGATCATTCTGTTCATCCAGAAACGCCCGCAAGGACTCTTCGCACTGAAAGGACGGGTGATCGACTGATGAACCAGCCATTGATGCTTACGGCCGCGCAAAAGGCCGGCCCCAAGGTGACCGTCGCGGTCGGTGCAGTGGTGCTGATCCTGCTGCTGGCGCTGCCGTTGTTCTCGCTGTTGTCACCGGAAAATCCGCTGCACGTTTCCGCCTATACCCTGACGTTGGTGGGCAAGATTCTGTGCTACGCCATCGTCGCCCTGGCGCTGGACCTGGTGTGGGGTTATGCCGGGATGTTGTCCCTCGGGCACGGCCTGTTCTTTGCGCTGGGCGGTTATGCCATGGGCATGTACCTGATGCGCCAGGCGTCCGGCGATGAGCTGCCGGCGTTCATGACCTTTTTGTCGTGGACCGAGTTGCCGTGGTACTGGACCGGCACCAGCCACTTCCTCTGGGCGATGTGCCTGGTGGTGTTGGCACCGGGCTTGCTCGCGTTGGTGTTCGGGTTCTTCGCCTTCCGCTCGCGGATCAAGGGCGTGTACTTCTCGATCATGACCCAGGCCCTGACGTTCGCCGGGATGCTGTTGTTCTTCCGCAACGAGACCGGGTTCGGCGGCAATAACGGCTTTACCAATTTCCGCAGCATCCTCGGGTTTGGCATCACCGAGCCGGGCACGCGAGCGGCGCTGTTTGTGGCCACCGTGGTGTTGTTGGTGGCGAGCCTGTTCATCGGCTGGCGCCTGGCCCAGAGCAAGTTCGGCCGGGTGCTGACGGCACTTCGGGATGCGGAAAATCGCCTGATGTTCTGCGGCTACGACCCGCGTGGCTTCAAGCTGTTCGTGTGGGTGTTGAGCGCGGTGCTGTGTGGTTTGGCGGGCGCGTTGTATGTGCCGCAAGTGGGCATCATCAACCCCAGCGAAATGTCGCCGACCAACTCCATCGAGGCCGCTGTGTGGGTGGCCCTCGGCGGGCGTGGAACCTTGATCGGCCCGCTGCTGGGCGCCGGTGTGGTCAACGGCATGAAGAGCTGGTTCACCGTGGCGTTTCCTGAGTATTGGCTGTTCTTCCTCGGTGCGCTGTTCATCATCGTCACCCTG
Source organism: Pseudomonas sp. K5002 (assembly GCF_013386655.1). Lineage (NCBI taxonomy): Bacteria > Pseudomonadati > Pseudomonadota > Gammaproteobacteria > Pseudomonadales > Pseudomonadaceae > Pseudomonas > Pseudomonas sp. K5002. The sequence goes on from NZ_JACARK010000452.1 coordinate 1,329, forward strand.
TACTTGCCCAAGGGTGTGATTGGCCTGCTGAAGAAAAGGGGCGACCAATGAGGCACTTCATGCTCGAACCTATCCTTGAACCCAATAAAGACCAGGGCAGCGCCCGCGATGCCATCGGCCTCGGCCAGGCTGCCGGCAAAGGCCTGAACACCCGCCACGGCACGATCCTGACCCTGGAAGACATCAGCGTCAGCTTCGACGGTTTCAAGGCATTGAACGACTTGAACCTGTACATCGGCGTCGGCGAATTGCGCTGCATCATCGGCCCCAACGGCGCGGGCAAGACCACGCTGATGGACGTGATCACCGGCAAGACCCGGCCCAGCCACGGCAAGGCCTGGTTCGGCGAAACCCTCGACCTGACGAGCATGAGCGAAGTGCAGATCGCCCAGGCCGGCATCGGTCGCAAGTTCCAGAAGCCCACGGTATTCGAAGCCCTCAGCGTGTTCGAAAACCTCGAGCTGGCGCAAAAGACCGACAAGTCGGTGTGGGCCAGCCTGCGGGCGCGCTTGAGTGGTGAGCAGAAAGACCGCATCAGCGAAGTGCTCGACACCATCCGCCTCACCGCTTCAGTCAATCGCCCGGCCGGCTTGCTGTCCCACGGCCAGAAACAGTTCCTGGAAATCGGCATGTTGCTGATGCAGGACCCGCAACTGTTGCTGCTGGATGAACCGGTGGCGGGCATGACCGATGCCGAAACCGAGTTCACCGCCGAGCTGTTCAAGCGCCTGGCGGGCAAGCATTCGCTGATGGTGGTGGAACACGACATGGGCTTTGTCGGCTCGATTGCCGACCACGTGACGGTGTTGCACCAGGGCAGCGTGCTGGCCGAAGGGTCGCTGGAACAGGTGCAGGAAAATGAGCGGGTGATCGAGGTTTACCTCGGTCGCTGAACCTGATCGTTCCCACGCTCCGCGTGGGAATGCATCCGGTGACGCTCTGTGTCACACGGCGGACGCGGAGCGTCCATTGCGGCATTCCCACGCAGAGCGTGGGAACGATCATTAAGGGGAACTGAACATGCTGCAAGTCGACAAGCTGCACCAGTACTACGGCGGTAGCCACATCCTGCGCGGGCTTTCCTTTGAGGTAAAAGTCGGCGAAGTCACCTGCCTGCTGGGCCGCAACGGCGTGGGCAAGACTACCCTGCTCAAGTGCCTGATGGGTTTGCTGCCGGCCAAGGAAGGTGCGGTGAACTGGGAAGGCCGCGCCATTACCGGCTTCAAACCGCACCAGCGGGTGCACGCCGGCATCGCTTACGTGCCCCAGGGCCGGGAGATTTTTGGCCGCCTGACAGTGGAAGAAAACCTGCTGATGGGCCTGTCACGCTTCCCCGGCTCCGAAGCCAAGGAAGTGCCCGCCTTCATCTACGAGCTGTTCCCGGTGCTGCTGCAAATGAAGCAACGCCGGGGTGGTGACTTGTCCGGCGGCCAGCAACAGCAGCTGGCTATCGGCCGGGCCCTGGCCAGCCGCCCGCGCCTGTTGATCCTCGATGAACCCACCGAAGGCATCCAGCCGTCGGTGATCAAGGAGATCGGCGCGGTGATCAAAAAGCTCGCGGCACGCGGCGACATGGCGATTCTGCTGGTGGAGCAGTTCTATGATTTTGCCGCGGAACTGGCCGACCAGTACCTGGTGATGTCCCGGGGCGAAATCGTCCAGCAGGGGCGTGGAGAAAATATGGAAAGCGAGGGTGTGCGCGGGCTCGTTACGATCTAATCTGTAGCGTCCTAACGATAAGCACTGACCATGACCCTACCTGCCCCCACCGCGCTGTTCACCCCCAGCTGGCACGCCGAGCTGGAACTCGGCTACGCGCGTTTCGGCGACACCACGCGCCCAGTGATGCGCCGCCACCTCGGCCCACTGCGGGTGCAAAAGCATCTGTACGCCGAAGGCCCCGAGGTGTGCCAGCACATCATCGTGCACCCGCCGGGCGGGATTGCCGGCGG
>NZ_JACARK010000453.1:0-4089 GCF_013386655.1 Pseudomonas sp. K5002
GGGCAAGCCGTCGCCCTACGCCATGCCATTGCTGGCCGTGGATTTCAGCGGGTTGCCGCAGGCTTTGATCGCTGTCGCCCAGTTCGACCCGTTGCGGGACGACGGCATGCTCTACGCCGAACGCCTGCAAGGCGCCGGGGTGGCGGCCACGCTGTATCCCGGCAAAGGCCTGGTTCACGGCTGCCTGCGGGCCCGGGGCCAGGTGTTGGAGGTCGACCGGCTGTACGTTTATCTGCTGGACTACCTGCGTGGTGTTCTGCTGACACAGGTCTAGGTCCACGAGGACATGCTCATTGCACAATTCGGGTTTATGATGCCAGACGGCAAAATAATAGACGTCCCCCCAGGGATGAACTCGACCCCTTACGGAGCGCGCAATGCAGACTTTGTACCCGCAGATCAAACCCTACGCCCGGCACGATCTGGCCGTCGATGAAACCCACGTCCTGTACGTCGACGAAAGCGGTTCCCCGGAAGGCTTGCCCGTTGTGTTCATCCATGGCGGCCCCGGCGCCGGGTGTGATGCCAATAGCCGCTGCTATTTCGATCCTAATCTGTACCGAATTGTTACTTTTGATCAGCGTGGCTGCGGGCGCTCCACCCCACGGGCCAGCCTGGAAAACAACACCACCTGGGACCTGGTGGCCGACCTTGAGCGGATTCGCGAACATCTGGGCATCGAAAAATGGGTGCTGTTCGGCGGTTCCTGGGGCTCGACCCTGGCCCTGGCCTACGCGCAAACCCACCCGGAGCGTGTGCACGGCCTGATCGTGCGGGGCATTTTCCTGGCCCGCCCCCAGGACATTCAATGGTTCTACCAGGCCGGCGCCAGCCGCCTGTTCCCGGATTACTGGCAGGACTACCTGGCGCCTATCCCGGCGGAGGAGCGGCACGACCTGCTCAGCGCCTACCACAAGCGCCTGACCGGCAACGACCAGATCGCCCAGATGCACGCCGCCAAGGCCTGGTCCACGTGGGAAGGGCGCATGTTGGGCCTGTGCCCGAACCCGCAATTGATCGAGCGTTTCTCCGAACCCCAGCGCGCCCTGTCGATTGCCCGTATCGAATGCCATTACTTCACCAATAACTCGTTCCTTGAACCTGACCAGTTGATCCGCGACATGCACAAGATCGCCCACCTGCCTGGCGTAATCGTGCATGGCCGCTACGATATGATCTGCCCGCTGGACAATGCCTGGGAGCTGCATCAGGCCTGGCCCAACAGTGAGCTGCAGATCATCCGCGAGGCCGGCCATGCGGCTTCCGAACCCGGAATTACCGATGCGCTGGTGCGTGCGGCGAGTGAAATGGCACGGCGCCTGCTTGATTTGCCGCCTGAAGAAGCATGAAGGGGCTTTTGCAACGGGTGCGCGGCGCCCGGGTCGAGGTAGAGGGGCAGGTGGTCGGGGCGATAGACCAGGGTTTGCTGGTGCTGGTGGCTGTCGAGCCTTCGGATACGCAAGCCAGCGCCGACAAGCTGCTGCATAAGCTGCTTAACTATCGGGTGTTCAGCGACGACGAGGGCAAGATGAACCTGTCCTTGAAAGACATTGGCGGCGGTTTGCTGCTGGTGTCGCAGTTCACCCTGGCGGCAGACACCAAGAGTGGGCTGAGGCCGAGCTTCTCCACGGCGGCACCGCCGGCGTTGGGCGAGGCGCTTTTCGACTATCTGCTGTTACAAGCGCAACAATTGCATGGCACGGTAGCGGCAGGGCGTTTTGGCGCTGATATGCAGGTGCATTTGGTCAATGATGGGCCGGTCACCTTCCTGTTACAGACGTGAATGTACTGAAAACGACTTGTGATGCCCAAAAAACCGGGTTTTCGCTACAAATACTTCGCTGACCCTGATGCGTTGTCACGCGGGCTACTAGATAATCGCGCGCTACGGGGATCAGCGTTAATTGGTCCATTTTTGACTTAGGTAGAGACTTGTCCGATAGCCATTGGGGAATCATTTAGCCCCATGGGAGTCGGAACAATGCTCGCCAACCTGGCATATAGATAGCTGGCCGTTGGTTTTTTGATCTGTTTTCGGCGAGGGTTGCTCGTGATTGTTAGTCCCTGTAATGCACCAAAATTGTCTGCCAAACGGTTACGAAACGTACTGGTGACGGGCTCTGCCCTGTTTTGCCTGTTCGGCGCGGGTCAACTGTGGGCATTCAGTCTGGATGATGTGTCGGCCAAGGCAAAAGAGCTGGCCGGGCAGAAATACGAAGCTCCGCGCAGCAATTTGCCGAACGAATTCCGCGAAATGAAATTCGCTGATTACCAGAAAATTCGTTTCCGCAACGAAAAAGCCGAGTGGGCCGATCAGAACACCCCGTTCAAGCTGTCCTTCTACCACCAGGGTATGCATTTCGATACACCGGTGAAAATCAACGAAGTCACCGCCGACAGCGTTCAGGAAATCAAGTACGACCCGTCCCGCTTCGATTTCGGCGACGTCAAGTTTGATCCCAAATCCACCGAACAGCTGGGTTATGCCGGTTTCCGTGTGCTGTACCCGATCAACAAGGGTGACAAGCAAGACGAAATCATGACCATGCTCGGCGCCAGCTATTTCCGCGTCGTGGGCAAGGACCAGGTCTACGGCCTGTCTGCCCGCGGCATGGCGATCGACACTGCGTTGCCGTCCGGCGAAGAATTCCCGCGTTTCACCGAGTTCTGGATCGAGCGTCCAAAACCGGGTGAGAAACAGCTGGTGATCTACGCCCTGCTGGATTCGCCGCGGGCCACCGGCGCTTATCGCCTGATCCTGCGCCCGGGTACCGACACCATCGTCGACGTCAAATCCCAGATGTACCTGCGTGACAAGGTCACCAAGCTGGGCATCGCCCCGCTGACCAGCATGTTCCTGTTCGGCGCCAACCAGCCGTCCAAGGTCCTCAACTACCGTCGCGAGCTGCACGATTCCAGCGGCCTGTCGATCCATGCCGGCAACGGCGAGTGGATCTGGCGCCCACTGAACAACCCCAAACACCTGTCGGTCAGCAACTTCACCGTGGAAAACCCGCGTGGTTTCGGCCTGCTGCAACGCGGCCGCAACTTCAGCCACTACGAAGACCTCGACGACAACTACGACAAGCGCCCAAGCGCCTGGATCGAGCCTGAAGGCGATTGGGGCAAGGGCTCCGTCGACCTGGTAGAGATTCCGACCGCCGATGAAACCAACGACAACATCGTTGCGTTCTGGAGCCCGGAAACACTGCCTGAGCCAGGCAAGCCGCTGGACGTTGCCTACCGCCTGCACTGGACATTGCAAGACGCCGAGTTCCATTCGCCAGAAAGCGCCTGGGTCAAGCAGACCCTGCGTTCCACCGGCGACGTCAAGCAATCCAACCTGATCCGTCAGCCAGACGGCAGCGTGGCTTACCTGGTGGACTTCGAGGGCCCGTCCCTGAAGAAACTGCCAGCTGACGCACCGGTTCGCAGCCAGGTCAGCGTGGGCGACAACGCCGAAATCGTTGAAAACAGCGTGCGCTACAACCCGCACACCCAAGGCTGGCGCTTGACCCTGCGCATGAAGATCAAGGACGCAGGCAAGCCGACTGAAATGCGCGCTGCTCTGGTTCAGGACATCGTGCAGCCGGAACCGGAGAAGGTTTCGACCCAAGTGTTGAAAGCCGACAAGGTCCTGGCCAAGCAGCACGAGAAAGCGGCCAAGAAAGACGCCAAGGACAAGGACGCCAAGCAGCCGGAAGCGGCTGCCCCAGCCACATCACTCCCTACCCAGGATCAGGCCAAGACAGAGCAAGTCCTGACCGAAACCTGGAGCTATCAGTTGCCTGCCGATGAGTAATTCTCAAGTCCAGCCAGAGACTCTTGCCGAGTACCTGGCGCATCTACCGATGACCGATGAGCAGCGCGCCGAACTGGCGGGCTGCGAGTCCTTCAGTGAATTGCACAAGCGCCTGTCATCGTCCACGTTCGACGCACCTGCCGACGCTGCCCAGGCATCGGTAGGCGCCCGGCTGACCCTCAACACTGCCGAAGAGCTGCAAGACGCCGAAATGCTGGTGCTCGACGCCAGCGGCCGGGTTTGCCTCAAGGCCACGCCGCCGATCCGTCGGACCAAGGTCGTGCCTG
>NZ_JACARK010000454.1:0-3935 GCF_013386655.1 Pseudomonas sp. K5002
TTCACAGGGCGAGCCGGGGCGACGGGGTTGGTAGGCCAGCGGGGCCCTGGCGGGGCTGGTCGGGGCCTGGGGAGCGAGCGCGGCGATGCGCAGGATGCGGGCTGGCGCCCAGCTTGAATTGTTGCCGACCCGGTCGAGAATGCAGTAGGTCACTTCGAGACGATGGTCATCCCCGGCTTCGACAATGATGGCCGACGGCACCCACACCTGCACCGCCTTGCCCACATCGCCAGCCTGGATGCTCGGCAGGTCCAGGCGCACGTCACCCCAGCGCAGGGTGATCTCGTCATCGGTCGCCATGTTCAGGTACGGCTCGATGGTCAGGGGCACGCCACGGCGGATCTGGCTGCTGTTGACGCCATGGCGACGGATGGTCTCGGGCAGGCTGACGGCGGCCAGGTTCTGGTTTTCATCAAGGCTCAGTGCCGAGGGCATGCCGCCGGGGTAGTCGGTCTTGACCTGCACCCGGGTGATGGCCGAGCGCGCCGGGCCGTGGCCGACCTGCATGACCCGGTAATGAATCCGTGCCGTGCCATTTTGCACAAAGCTCTCCGGCACTCGCAGGCTGGTGGGCATGCCGATCTTGCCGGCGGTGATGCGCCGGGAGGCGGCAAAGCAGTTGTTCCAGAACAACTCGATCAGGTCGCCCTCGTCCATGCCGCAGTAAGGCGCGATGTCGACCTGCAGGTTTGTCGCAGCGAGGGCATTGATGCCTTCTCGATGGGCCTGGGGCAAGGTCGGGGCAGTGAGCAGCGCCTGGGTGGAAATACGCTTCATAAATAATCTCCTTGGTGCAGCCAGCAGCAATCGTTCCGGACATCAGGCGCGGGCAGGCGACGTAGTCCGAAAGAAACGATTTAATAAAAAACCAGAATGGATCCAATCCTCTGGACGTTAGATAAGAGGCTTGGTTAGTTGGCGTCAAGAGGCTGGGCGGGGCAAACAGGGGGTTATGGAATATTCAGAAGGGTCTTACTGGGAGGGCGCTGCAAGTGCGTGCTTCAGGGGGACTTTTACCCAATGAATAAAGGGTGTTTCCCCAAAAACACTAAAGAGGCGAGTTGCCTTTCGGCAACTCTATAAAGCGAAGCTTCTTACAATGAATCGGCGCAAGTTAGTTGTTGATGAACTTGCTGAGAAACTGCCGGGTACGTTCTTCTTTCGGGTTGGCAAACAGCGCCTTGGCTTCGCCTTGTTCAACAATGACGCCCTTGTCGAAGAAGATCACCCGGTTGGCCACATCCCGGGCGAAACTCATTTCGTGGGTCACGATGACCATGGTGCGGTTTTCTTCCGCGAGGCTGCGAATGGTCGCCAGCACTTCGCCTACCAGCTCCGGGTCCAGGGCCGAAGTCGGCTCATCGAACAGGATCACCTCCGGCTCCATCGCCAGGGCCCGGGCAATGGCCACCCGTTGCTGCTGCCCACCGGAGAGGCGGCGTGGGTAGGCGTCTTCCTTGCCTGCCAGGCCAACCCTGGCCAATAGCTTGCGGCCCAGGGCATCTGCGGCGGCCCGGGGCATCTTCTTGACCACGATCGGGCCTTCGATGACGTTCTCCAGGGCCGTGCGGTGCGGGAACAGGTTGAAGTTCTGGAACACAAAACCCACGTGCTGGCGCAGGCGCCGCACCAAGCTTTGCTGTTGGTTGAGCGGGCGGCTGCTGTCGATCTCGATGTCACCGACCTTGATTCGGCCACTGGTGGGTTCTTCGAGGAAATTCAGGCAGCGCAGCAAGGTGGTCTTGCCGGAACCGCTGGGGCCGATGATGGCGACGACTTCGCCTTCCTTGACCTCAAGGTCGATCCCGTTAAGCACCACCTGACCCTTGAATTGTTTGGTCAGTTTTTCAACCACGATCATGCTTCAAGACTCCAGGTCATGCCGGTTGACTCGTGCTTCCAGGCGGTTTTGCACGTGCGCCAGGACGCTGGCAAGAATCCAGTAGATCAAGGCGGCGGACAGATACATGGTGAAAATTTCGAAGGTACGGGCCGAGACCAATTGCGCCTGGCGGAACAGCTCCGGCACCTGGATGGTGGCGGCCAGGGCGGTGTCCTTGACCAGGGAAATAAAGCTGTTGCCCAGCGGCGGCAAGGCCGTGCGCATGGCCTGCGGCAGGATGGCCCGGCGCAGGGTCTGCGCACGGGTCATGCCGATACTGGCCGCAGCTTCCCACTGGCCGCGCTCGATGGAACCGATGGCGGCACGCAGGATTTCACAGGCGTAAGCAGCCATGTTCAGCGAGAAGCCGATCATGGCCGCCGGGATCGGATCCAGCTCGATGCCCACTTGCGGCAAGCCGTAGTAGATCAGGAACAGCTGTACCAGCAAGGGCGTGCCGCGAAAGAACGACACGTAGACGCGGGCGGTCCAGCTCAACAGCTTGAAGCGCGACAGGCGCATCAAGGCCAGGCCGAAGCCCAGCAGCAAGCCGAAAAACATCCCGCCGAGGCTAAGGATGACCGTGAAGTACGCGCCCTTGAGCAGAAAGGGCGCGGAGTCCAGCGCGAGTTGGAAACCTGCTTCCATTATTGAGTAACGTCAGCGTTGAAGTACTTCTCGGACAGCTTCTTCAAGGTACCGTCGGCGCGCAGTTCGTCCAGAGCCTTGTTCACCGCGGCCAGCAGTTCAGGCTCGCCTTTGCGCAGGGCAATACCGGCTTCCTGACGGGAGAACGCAGCACCTGCAGCGGCGGTGTCCTTGGCTTTCTTGGCGTATTCCAGCGCGGCGAGGCGGTCGATCAGGATGGCGTCGACACGGCCGATGCGCAGGTCCTGGAACTTGGTTGGGTCATCGTTGTAGGTTTTGACGATGGCTTTCGGTTGGTTTTCCTTGAGCCATTGTTCGTAGTTGGTGCCCAGGCCCACACCGATTTTCTTGCCGGCCAGGTCGTCGGCGGTCTTGATGGTGTCGACGTTCTTCGCCAGGGTCAGCGCCTGGATCCCGGAGACGGTGTAAGGCTTGGAGAAGTCATACTTTTCCTTGCGCGCATCGGAGATGGTCACCTGGTTGACGACCGCGTCCAGGCGCTTGGATTCCAGGGCGGCGAGGATGCCATCCCACGGCGTGGCTTGCAGCTTGACCTTGACGCCCAGCTTCTTGGCCAGCGCTTCGGACAACTCGACCTCGAAACCGCTGAGCTTGCCGCTTTCATCGACGAAGCTGAACGGCGGGTAGGTGCCTTCCAGGCCAATCTTGATTTCGCCGGCTTTCTTGATGTTGTCCAACTGCTCGCCAGCAACTGCCTGACCGAGCCACCCGGCGCCAAGCGCCAGCCCCAATGTGCCAACCAGTAACGTGCGACGGAATACGGAAATAGTCATGAAGAGCCCCTGTGTTTTTTATGTTGAGCGATGCAGGTGACGCGGTAGTCGTATCCTGCCTTAAAAGCGCCGTGTGTGGGAGCCGGGCTTGCCCGCGATTGCATCAACTCGGTGTTTTGGATCTGCCCAGTCATGCGTATCGCCATCAAGCTCGCCTACGGCGCGACTATAAAGCCGGTTTTTAAGACTTGAAAATAATATAAAATCAGATTGATATTTCTTTATGGAATATTAAAAGCTCGAATCATAAGCAAACAACGCCGGTGCGCCACCCGTGTGCAGGAAGATGATCGGCCCCTCTTCAAAGCGCTGGCGTCCAATGCCATCCAGCAACCCGGCCATGGCCTTGCCCGTGTAGACCGGGTCCAGCAGCAGGCCTTCCTGGCTGGCTACCAGCTTGATCGCCGCCAGCGTGCCGGCACTCGGCTCGCCATAACGGGGGGCGAAGTACTCGTCCCACAGGATCACCTTGAACGCGTCCGGCAGCGGCACGCCGAGCAGTTCGGCGGTACGTTCGGCCAGGCCCTGCACCTTGGGGCGCTGGGCTTCGTCGGTACGGGACACCGTGATGCCAATCACTTGCAGGTCGGGCAGCACTTCGGCCAGCGCCA
>NZ_JACARK010000455.1:0-839 GCF_013386655.1 Pseudomonas sp. K5002
TGGTGGAAACCCACGGCCGCGCCGAGACCGAAGCCTTGCTCAGCGGCTTGCCACAACAGCCGCTGCTGCGTTCCGAATACCGCGGCGTGATGCTGGAGGAAATGGACCTCGACGGCCTGCTCGCCGCCAAGCCCAAACTGGTGCTGGTGGACGAACTGGCGCACAGCAACGCCCCCGGCAGCCGCCACGAAAAACGCTGGCAAGACATCCAGGAATTACTCTCGGCGGGCATCAACGTCTTCACCACGGTCAACGTCCAACACCTGGAAAGCCTCAACGACCAGGTGCGCGGCATTACCGGCGTGCAAGTGCGCGAGACCTTGCCCGACTGGGTCTTGCAGGAAGCCGATGAACTGCTGCTGATCGACCTGCCATCCCGGGAACTGCTGGAGCGCCTGCGGGACGGCAAGGTCTACGTGCCGGAACAGGCCCGTGCTGCCATCGATGCCTTCTTCACCCAGACCAACCTCATGGCCCTGCGCGAGCTGGCGATGCAAACCGCCGCGGCCCATGTCGACGATGACCTGGCCCAGGGTTATCGCCAATTGGGCCAGGCCGCACCGGCTGTGCGTGGCCGCTTGCTGGTGGGCGTGGACGGCGATGCCCAGGCCGAACGCCTGGTGCGTCATGCCAGCCGCGTAGCCCAGCGTCGGCATTTGCCGTGGAGCCTGGTGCATGTGGATAACGGCCGGGTGCGGGATGAACAATCGCGCCTGCGCCTGCAAAACGCCCAGCAACTGGCCGAGCGTCTTGGCGGTGAAGTGGTGTTGCTGCGAGCGGGGGAGGTGGCCAAGACCCTGATCCAGCACGCCGCCGAGCGTCGCGCCAGCTTGATTCTG
>NZ_JACARK010000456.1:0-11525 GCF_013386655.1 Pseudomonas sp. K5002
AGCGGCGGCTCTTCGTCGCGATAACGCACACCCACGCCGCCACCGAGGTCGATGTGGTGCAGGTAGATGCCGCACTCGCCGAGGCGGTCGACCAGCGCCAGCAGGCGGTCGAGGGCGTCGAGGAACGGTGGCAGGCTGGTCAGTTGCGAGCCGATATGGCAGTCGACACCCAAGACTTCCAGGTTCGGCAACTGCGCGGCGCGGATGTACACGTCCTCGGCGTCGGCAATGGCGATGCCGAACTTGTTCTCTTTGAGACCGGTGGAAATGTACGGGTGAGTGCCGGCGTCGACGTCCGGGTTGACCCGCAGGGAGATCGGCGCGCGAACGCCCATCTCGGCGGCCACCACTTGCAGGCGCTCCAGCTCGTCGGTGGATTCGACGTTGAAGCAGTGCACGCCAACTTCCAGGGCGCGGCGCATGTCTTCGCGGCTCTTGCCGACGCCGGAGAACACGATCTTGTCAGCTTTGCCGCCAGCGGCCAGCACACGCTCAAGCTCGCCCCGGGACACAATGTCGAAACCGGCGCCCAGGCGCGCCAGGACATTGAGTACACCCAGGTTGGAGTTGGCTTTTACCGCGTAGCACACCAGGCTTGGCGTGCCTTCCAGCGCATCGGCAAAGGAGCGGTATTGCGCTTCGATGTGGGCACGGGAGTACACGTAGGTCGGGGTACCAAAGCGCTCGGCGATGGCGGACAGCGCGACACCTTCCGCGAACAGCTCGCCGTCCCGGTAGTTAAAAGCGTCCATGATGTTCCCTTAGTAGGTGTCGTGCTTGTGCGCTTTGGTTTGCGACGATTGCGCCTGTTCATTCGGGTCTTTGCTGTCATCGGGCAGATACAGCGGGCCTTTTTGACCACAGGCACTAACGAGGCAAGCGACCGCGACGAGCGCAGCAAGGGAAGAGATCAGGCGCTTCATGGCGAAATCCTTGAATATGCATTAATTGCGCCCGAGTATACCGACCACCCGCCGGATTGCCTATGCGCCGAAATACCCGTCCGGCGGGGCTTTGCCGAGTTTGTTGCGATTGTGCTTACACCAATCGAGGATAATTCACACGGCTGTGGGTAATGAAATCGGTATCCTTTGCAATCATGATGGCGCGTCCGTATTGTGCGGCGCTTGAGCGAGACCAGACACTTTTCGAGGTTCCCACAATGAGTTTGACCGAAGCGCGTTTTCACGACCTGGTGGATGCGACCCAGCAAGCGCTGGAGGATATTTTCGACGACAGCGGCCTGGATGTGGACCTGGAGAACTCGGCCGGTGTGCTCACCGTCAAGTTTGAAAATGGCACCCAATTGATTTTCAGCCGCCAGGAGCCCCTGCGTCAGCTATGGCTGGCGGCGCGTTCCGGTGGTTTTCACTTCGATTACGATGAAGAAGAAAAACGCTGGACCCACGACACCACCGATGAGCTGCTGAGCGAAATGCTCGCGCGCCTCACCCAGGAACAAGCCGGCGTCGAGCTGGACTTCGACGAGATCTGATCGTGACGCAGCCCGTTCCCGTACGCCCGCCCAAGCCGCTGTTCAGCAATGTCAGCCCGGCGGTGCCGTCACCTTGTATCAGTTTATGTCGGCTGGATGAGCACAAAGTCTGCCTCGGTTGCTTCCGTCATGTGGAAGACATCCGCGAATGGCGCTCTGCCGACGATGCGCGACGCCGCGTGATCGTCGCCCAGGCCGAGCAGCGCAGGACCTGCGCCTGAGGCCGTCTTGTTTATTTATTGTGCTGTGGTAGTGTCCGGATACACCTCAACTCATCGAGGTCCGTGAGAACCCCGCCTTTTCCTGGCGGGGTTTTGCTTTTTTGTGCAGAAAAAAGGAGTCTGCCTGAATCATGACCGCACCTTCCATCATCCTCACCCGTCTTGACGTGCAGCGTCTTGAGCAACTGATCGACCGTGTCGGCGAGGCGTCGCCGGGCGTTGAAGCCCTGCAACACGAACTCGACCGCGCCGAAGAAGTGGTTGGCCACGATGAAGTGCCTGCATCTGTCGTGACCATGAACTCCAGCGTGCATTGCCGTGAACAAGGCAGTGGCAAGGACTATCACCTGACCCTGGTCTACCCCAAGGACGCGAACGCCGACGAAGGCAAAATCTCGATCCTGGCGCCGGTGGGCAGTGCATTGCTGGGCCTGCAAGTCGGCCAGCATATCGACTGGCCAGCACCGGGTGGCAAGACCCTCAAGCTTGAATTGCTCGGCGTCGAAGGCCAGCCGAAAGACGGTGGCGCCTTTCCTCTCTAAACCTGGTTCAGCGCTTCATTGAGCGCCAGTTCCAGATCAGCCTTGTAGCGCAGGTACAGATTGCTCGGGCTTTGAACATCACCGAGCAGGCCGGACAGGTCCAGATCGGTGATGTAGCAGCGGTAACGCTCGGCTTCCCGGCGTTGCCCGACGATTTGCTGGGCGACCACCGCAAACAGTTGGTCGCCAAATTCCAGCTCGGAAAACTCCCGTTGATTGCAGTACAAGGTGATCCCCACCTGGCCCGGTGCTGCCTTGCCGATAATCGCCTGCACGTCGTAGAACGGCTTGTTGGCCGGGGTTTGCGGCGCTGGGCGCGGTTCGGCCCGCCGTGCACGGCCGCTGCCTGACGGCAACAGCTGGTAATACAGGATTTGCACCGCGCCGAAGGGCTGTTGCGGATCCAGCGGCAGCAGCGCGTCGCGGCGATAAATGATCGACTGCAGGAAGCGCTGCAACGGCACCAACAGGCTTTGCTCGTCGTGGAACGGCAGGTGTTGCTGCCAGAGCGCGTTGAACTCATCCAGCACGTACAGCTCGGCAACTCCGTCGTTGATCCGGTAGAACACCTGCACACAGTCGGGCAGGCCCATGGGCAGCAGCAGCGCCAGGTCGTGGTCTTCCAGGGCCATGGTGTCCAGGTGCAGCGGGCTGTAGCTGGCCAGTTCCTCACTGAGGTAGGCGATCAGCGCGTCCTGGGTCGCCAGTGACACATGGTTGGCCTGGCCGGGTGTCAGCTCCATCACGTGGTAGTGCTGTTGCACCTGCAACAGGTAGCGAGGGTTTTCCTGGCCCAGCAGCAGGTTTTGCGCAGTGTCGAAGATTTCTTCCACGCGCTGGGCAATGAACTGCGCGCGGTTGTGGCAGAAACAGCGCACCTGCAAGCGCGGCAAGTGATTGGGCGGTAGCTGATTGAGGTAGTCGCGCAGGCAATCGAGCAGCGCGTGGGGGCCGTCATAGCGGCTGACCATCACCTCGTTCCAACTGTTGAGCGTGACCTGGTCCAGGGTCAGCACCAGGTTTTCCCGTACGCCCGCGTAACTCAGGGAGTCGGTGCGCTCGGTGGTCATCAGGATGTTCAAGTCCCGGTGATGCTTGAGCGGGTCGACGCCGACGTTGATCAGCAGCAGCACTTCCTCGGGCACTGCCGAGCGCAGCAGGCGGTCTTCATCGACGCTGGCCAGGGGCAGGACGACAGTTTGTTGCAGGCTGCCCAGCAGGTTGAACAGCTCGAATTCGGTCATGTCACTGCTGCCAGGATGCAGCGCCAGGCGGGTACTGCTGTCGATCACACCGTTGCGGTGGCACCAGGTGAGCATTTCCAGCAAATCGCGGCTGCGCTTGATCGGCGCGAAGTGCTCCCATTCCAGGGCGGTCAGGCTGCCGTTGTACAAGCCCCAATGATGCTGGCCGGGCTCTTTGCGGTTGGGCGACTGCACCAGGGTCAGGGTGTCTTCGGCAAGGTCGGGCGCAATGCCGGGGTTGATGAATTCGACCTTGCCGGCCTTGCGCTCGAAGGCAGCGTACAGGCGCCGGCCCAGCACATTGAGGTCGCGCTTGTTGATCAGGCTGACGGTCTGTTCGGTGCGGGCAAACTGGGTCAGGAAGCGATAGCTGTAGTTCAGCTCGTTGACCAGCGCCCGGCGTTCGGAGGCCACCTGGCGGACTTTCCATTGGCTGCGGCTGTCCAGCAGGGCCAGTTGGCGCTGGTCCCAACCCCATTCGCTGGCCAGGCGCTCCAGCAGCAAACGCTGCCACCCGGTGCGCTGGCCCGCGCTGAGCTTGCGGTTGACCTTCAGGTACAGGCTGCGCCGCACCAGTTCCAGGCGTTCCGGCTCATTACGGGCCTTGAGGTACTCCTCGATCCGGCGGTAGACGACGATGTACGGGTCCAGTTCGTCCAGGTCCAGCTGATTGGCAAACACAGCGCGCTTGAAGCGCAGGCTCAGGCACTGCACCTTCGGGTGCTCGCTGGCGTAGACCTCGGTCAGCAGGAGTTTCAGTACTGATTTGTAGGGCGATTCGATGCCCTTGAACAACTGCCACAAGCCGGCACCGATAAATTCACCCGGCGGGATGTGCGCCAGGTGGCCCAGGTCGAGGGTTTCATCGGCGCGAATAAAGCGTTTGGAAATCAGCGCGTGGGTGAAGTCGGCATAGCGGGTTTCTTCGTACACCGGCACCAGCCACCAGATCGGCGTGCGCCCGGCCAGCCAGATGGCGGTGCGGTAGAACTCGTCCAGCAGCAGGTAATGCTGGCTGGTGCCGCAGTCTTCTGAACTCAGTTGGGTGTCGCGCTCGCCCTGGATAAACCGCGTCGGCTCGATCAGGAAGAAGTGCGCCTCGGCGCCCATGCTCAGGGCCCAGGTTTCGAGCAGTTGGCATTTCTTGCGCAACTCGGCCAGCTCGTTCTCGCTGAGATCGGCCGCATGGCAGACCCACACGTCCATATCACTTTGATCGGCCTGGGCCAGGGTGCCCAGGCTGCCCATCAGGAACAGGCCGTGAATCGGCCGCGGTGGGTTGCCGTGGCGGGGCTTGTAGGAAAACGTGCGGGTCAGGCGCTGGGCCTCGGCCAAGGCTTGCGCGTCGGGTTCAAAATTCGACAGGCCGGCCGGCGTGCTGCCCGACACATAGCCCGGCAACAGCGGGTGATTCACGTGGAAAAACAGCGGCAGCAGGGTCAATACGCTTTGCTGGCGTGGTGTCAGCCCCTCGACGGCCCGGGCCATGCGGCCTTCGTTCAGGGCCAGAAACCGCGCGCGCAACTGGGCCAGCACCTTGCGGTCGATGCCTTCGTCCAGGTCGGGGCGGATTTCGTGGGTGCGGGTCATGTCGAACTCGGTGGCTCGCAGGGCCCGACGTGGGCGGCCGTGTGGGAGTTTACAGCCAGTAGCGTAGGAGGTTTAGAGGGAATTTGTTTTTGACGCCGGAATTTTATCCCGGGCGCGGGAATGCCCGCGGAATCCGTGAAGAGAGGATCCCGTGGGCGATACGAGGTGTCAGGCGGCTTCTTTGGCGGTCGTCAGAATAGTCAGCAGGCTTTGTGCGTGTTCGGCAGCGTCCCGGCCGAGGCTGGTGAGGTAACCACCGTCTGGCTGGTCGATCAGGTCTTTATCAAACAGGCGCCGGGCGGCGGCAATGGCAGTGGGAGCGGCAGTCTGATGAACTTTCAGACCTTCCTGGGAGCTGCCCAGGTTGAAGAGTGCAAGGATTTCCAGTTCGGCAACCAACTCAGGGGTATACGACATAAGGACTCCAGACTTTCTAGGAATTTTTAGACGTTAGCAGCCATAAGGTGAACGCACTTGGGCGAGCTGTCCAGTCGGAACTCATGCGGTGTTGATGTGGGGCAGGATTGTGGCCAGCAAGAGTTTGCTGGCCAGCGCGGTGTGAGGCTTATTGCTTCTCGGGCGGCAGCTCCGGCAGCGCACGCAACGCAGTTTCATACCATTCGGTATTGAAGGCGCGATCTTCTTCGAGCAGCGCGTCAATTTCGATGGCGAGGACGTGGGCCATCATTTGCAGGATGTCTTCGCGCTCGTAGCCCACCAGGGTCAGCTTGTTGAACGTGGCCTTGGCGGCGGGCGGGTTGTCGCTTTCGATCTGGTTTTCGATCGCTTCAATCAAGGTGGTCTCGGCGAACTCTTCTTCGTCGTTGTCGATATCGGTTGGCTCGCTCATGGCAGGCTCCTGGAGGAAAGGGCGCCAGTCTACCCCCATTCACTCGGCTGATGCTGCTGGCCAGGCGCGGCCTCCCGATCTATAACCACTGCTGCCAACCCCGTACACGGCCTGGAGGCTTTGTGATGCTCAAGCTTTATGGATTTTCGGTCAGCAACTACTACAACATGGTCAAACTGGCGCTGCTGGAGAAAGGGCTGCCCTTCGAAGAGGTGCCGTTCTACGCAGGCCAGACCCCTGAAGCCTTGGCCGTGAGCCCGCGGGGCAAGGTGCCGGTGCTGGGTGTCGAGCAAGGGTTTATCAACGAAACCAGCGTGATCCTCGAATACCTCGAACAGACCCAGGGCGGACGATCGCTGCTGCCGAGCGAGCCGTTCCAGCGCGCCCAGGTGCTGGCGTTGTGCAGGGAAATCGAGCTGTACATCGAGTTGCCGGCCCGGGCGTGTTTTGCCGAGGCGTTTTTCGGAATGCCGGTGCCGGAGGCGATCAAGGAAAAGTCCAGGGCGGAGTTATTGCTGGGGATCGCATCGCTGGGGCGGCACGGGAAGTTTGCGCCGTATGTGGCGGGGGACAGTTTCACGATTGCGGATTTGTATTTTGTGTACAGCGTGGACCTGGCCTGTGCCGTGGCCGGGAAGCTGTTCGGGCTGGATCTGTTGGCTGAGTTGCCGAAGGCCAAGGCGTTGCTGGAGCGCTTGCAGGCGCTGCCGAATGCCCAGCGGGTGGCGGCGGACAAGGAAGCGGCGATGCCGGCGTTTATGGCGATGATTGCTGCCAAGAAATAGATCTTGGGTGTTTGTGATGAGGCTTTCGCGAGCAAGCCCGCTCCCACATTTGACCGAGTTCCACCTTTGGAATGCAGTCGAATGTGGGAGCGGGCTTGCTCGCGAAGCTTTTAGCGGCTGGCGAGCAATGCCTGGCCGCGAACCACGGCAGCCTTCACCTGCGCCGGCGCAGTCCCGCCGATATGGTTACGGGCATTCACCGAGCCTTCCAGGGTCAGCACCGCAAACACGTCCTGCTCGATCTGGTCGCTGAACTGGCGCAGTTCTTCCAGGCTCATTTCCGCCAGGTCCTTGCCGGTGTCCACGCCGTACTTCACGGCATGCCCGACGATCTCGTGGCAGTCGCGGAACGGCAGGCCACGGCGTACCAGGTAGTCCGCCAGGTCGGTGGCGGTGGAGAAACCGCGCAGGGCCGCTTCACGCATGATGGCGTGCTTGGGCTTGATCGCCGGGATCATGTCGGCAAAGGCACGCAACGAGTCGCGCAGGGTATCGGCGGCGTCGAACAGCGGTTCCTTGTCTTCCTGGTTGTCCTTGTTGTAGGCCAGCGGCTGGCCTTTCATCAGGGTCAACAGGCCCATCAGCGCACCGAATACACGGCCGCTCTTGCCGCGTACCAGCTCCGGCACGTCGGGGTTTTTCTTTTGCGGCATGATCGAGCTGCCGGTGCAGAAGCGGTCCGGCAGGTCAATGAACTGGAATTGCGCGCTGGTCCACAGCACCAGCTCTTCGGAGAAGCGCGACAAGTGCATCATCGCAATGCTGGCCGCGGCGCAGAATTCGATGGCGAAGTCACGGTCCGACACGCCGTCCAGGGAGTTGCCGCCCACAGCGTCGAAACCCAGCAGCTGCGCGGTGTATTCGCGGTCGATCGGGTAGGTGGTGCCAGCCAGTGCAGCGCTGCCCAGAGGCATGCGGTTGGCGCGCTTGCGGCAGTCCACCAGGCGCTCGTAGTCGCGGCTGAGCATTTCGAACCAGGCCAGCAGGTGGTGGCCGAAGGTCACAGGCTGTGCGGTCTGCAGGTGGGTGAAGCCGGGCATGATGGTGCCGGATTCACGCTCTGCCTGCTCCAGCAGGCCTTTTTGCAGGCGGGTGATTTCTGCCAGGATCAGGTCGATCTCGTCCCGCAGCCACAGGCGGATATCGGTAGCCACCTGGTCGTTACGGCTGCGACCGGTGTGCAGTTTCTTGCCGGTCACACCGATGCGGTCGGTGAGGCGGGCCTCGATGTTCATGTGCACGTCTTCCAGGTCGACGCGCCAGTCGAAGGTGCCGGCTTCGATCTCGCCACGGATGGTGGTCAGGCCGTCGATGATGCTGTCGCGCTCGGCGTCGGTCAGCACGCCGACCTTGGCCAGCATCGTGGCGTGGGCGATCGAGCCCATGATGTCGTGGCGGTAGAGGCGCTGGTCGAAAGTGACGGAGGCGGTGAAGCGCGCGACGAAGGCGTCGACGGGTTCACTGAAGCGGCCGCCCCAGGACTGGTTGGTCTTGTCGGTGCTCATGGATTCGCTCGTGATCTGCTGGAAAGAGGGCATGAAAGTGTGGCGCCGATAATAACAGGGTTGCCCCCGGAGGCGACGATGCCGGGGCGGGGCATTTTTATTTGTTTCCAAGATGGCTAAGTGCCTTGCCCCCGGACTCGCGCAGGACGAGACTGGAGCCAGGACCGATCGGGGGGGAAACTTGCGGTCCTTGGTCAAACAAAGCGTGTTTATTGAAACGATATTTGACGATTGAGCAATATCGTCTTCGCCAGCGTCTACAGTTGCACTGATAGAGCTTCGCGCTGACGGAAGGTGCACTGCACCAATGCCGGGCGATGAGGTCGAACTCCAGGCTATCCATTAGAGAGGGGGTGTTCGTATTGTGTATCAGCAAACCCTACGACGATGCCCGAAGGCAGCAGGCTTTGGGCGCGATTGAACAGGTCCGGGTAAATATTGGTGCCACTCTCGGGGCACTTTTTGCCGCTCGCGCTAGTCTTAGCGTGGATCGCCGTGACGGAAGTCACCGCACCTGTCTACGCTATCCTTGTGCGAGACTCACGCAGGAATCCAGCGCAATATGAATGTCCTGATCGTTGATGACGAACCCCAAGCCCGCGAGCGACTGAGCCGTTTGGTCAGTGAACTCGAGGGTTACAATGTCCTTGAGCCGAGCGCCACCAGTGGCGAGGAAGCCTTGGCCCTTATTGACAGCCTCAAGCCGGACGTCGTGTTGCTCGACATCCGCATGCCGGGCCTTGATGGCTTGCAGGTGGCTGCCCGCCTGAGCGAGCGAGAATCGCCGCCTTCGGTGGTGCTGTGCGCCTCCCAGGATGAGTTCTCTTCCGAGGCCCTGGATGCCAGCGGCGCCAGTTTCCTGGTCAAGCCGATCAATGCCGATGCGTTGCTTCGCGCCTTGAAAAAGGCCGAGCGTCCCAATCGTGTCCAACTGGCAGCCTTGACCCAGCCCGCAGCCCAGGGCGGCAATGGGCCACGCAGCCATATCAGCGCCCGTACCCGCAAGGGCATCGAGTTGATTCCCCTGGACCAGGTGGTCTACTTCATCGCCGATCACAAGTACGTGACCTTGCGTCACGAGGCTGGTGAAGTGCTGCTCGATGAGCCACTCAAGGCGTTGGAAGATGAATTTGGCGACCGCTTTGTGCGCATCCACCGCAATGCGCTGGTGGCCCGCGAGCGAATCGAGCGTCTGCAGCGCACGCCGCTTGGGCACTTTCAGCTGTTCCTGAAGGGCCTCAATGGCGACGCCCTGATCGTCAGCCGGCGCCATGTCGCCGGTGTGCGCAAGATGATGCAGCAGCTTTAGCCCGAGGGCTGACGCGAGCTTCACCGCCCATATCCCGGTGCGACGCGGCCAGGGAGGCCCCGCACTTGCTGATTCAAATCAAAGCGCATTTGCCTGAGCTGTTATTATCTGCCGTATCTATTCAGTACGGATTGATCCATGTCCTCTCGCGAAATCCGCATCGCCACCCGTAAAAGCGCCCTGGCCTTATGGCAGGCCGAATACGTCAAAGCACGCCTTGAGCAGGCTCATCCTGGACTGAAGGTGTCCCTGGTGCCCATGGTCAGTCGCGGCGACAAGCTGCTTGATTCGCCATTGTCGAAAATCGGCGGCAAGGGCCTGTTCGTCAAGGAGCTGGAAACCGCGCTGCTGGAAAACGAAGCCGACATCGCCGTGCACTCGATGAAAGATGTGCCCATGGACTTCCCTGAAGGCCTGGGCCTGTTTTGCATCTGTGAGCGCGAAGACCCCCGCGACGCCTTCGTTTCCAATACCTATGCCTCCCTGGATGAGCTGCCGCTGGGCAGCGTCGTCGGCACCTCCAGCCTGCGTCGCCAGGCGCAGTTGCTGACCCGCCGCCCGGACCTGCAAATCCGCTTCCTGCGGGGCAACGTCAATACTCGCCTGGCCAAGCTCGACGCCGGTGAATATGACGCGATCATTCTCGCGGCAGCCGGCTTGATCCGCTTGGGCTTTGAAGACCGCATCACCTCGGCCATCAGCGTCGAAGACAGCTTGCCGGCCGGCGGGCAGGGCGCTGTGGGCATTGAATGCCGCACCGCCGACAGCGAAATTCATGCGCTGCTCAAGCCGCTGGATCACCAGGACACCGAAATTCGCGTCACCGCCGAACGTGCCCTGAACAAGCACCTCAACGGTGGCTGCCAGGTGCCGATCGCCTGTTACGCCGTGCTTGAGGGCGAGAACCTCTGGCTGCGTGGCCTGGTGGGCGACCCGAGTGGTGGGTTGTTGCTCACCGCAGAGATTCGCGGGCCGCAAAGCGAGGCCACCAGCCTGGGTATAAAGGTCGCCGAGGAACTGCTGGAAAAAGGCGCCGGTGCCATTCTGCAAGCGGTGTACGGCGAGGCCGGGCCGCAGTGATGCAATGGCGTGTACTGCTGACGCGGCCTGCCGAGGAGTCGGCGGCCCTGGCGGCGACGTTATCCGAAGAAGGTATTTTCAGCAGCAGCCTGCCGTTGCTGGAGATTGAAGCGCTGCCTGTCACGCCTGAACAACAGGCGGTCTTTCGCGAGCTGGACCGCTATTGCGCGGTGATCGTGGTGAGCAAGCCGGCCGCGCGCCTGGGCTTGCAGTTGTTGGCTCAACACTGGCCGCAACCGCCGGCGTTACCGTGGTTCAGTGTCGGCGCTGCTACGGCGCAGGTGTTGGCCGAGCATGGCCTTGATGTCAGTTATCCCCACGACGGCGACGACAGTGAAGCCTTGCTTGAACTGGTCGCCTTGCGCGAGGCTATCTCGAAGCCCGGCGCCCGGGTGCTGATCCTGCGGGGCGAGGGCGGGCGAGAGCTGCTGGCTGAGCGTTTACGCGAGCAAGGTGCTAGTGTCGACTATCTGGAGTTGTATCGCCGTTTCCTGCCGGACTACGACCGTGCAACGCTGACCCAGCGCATAAACGTGGAACGCTTGAACGGCGTGGTGGTCAGCAGTGGGCAGGGTTTTTTACACCTGCAAGCGCTGGCCGGTACAGATTGGCCCCAGGTGGCACAGCTGCCGTTGTTCGTGCCCAGCCCGCGAGTCGCCGAGATGGCGCGTGCCGCTGGCGCGCAAGAAGTTGTGGATTGTCGTGGCGCCAGTGCCGCGGCTTTGTTAGTGGCGTTACGGAGTGTTTCCGTTCCCACTCTCTAATACGCAAAGGATGGATACGTGAGCGAAACAGCCTTGCCTAAAGATGAAGCTCAGCCCGCGCTTGATGCGCCTGTTGAGACACCGGTCACCGCCGCCCCGCGCCGTGGCAACGGCCTGGCCATCGTGGCCTTGTTGCTCGG
>NZ_JACARK010000457.1:0-5944 GCF_013386655.1 Pseudomonas sp. K5002
GCTCGGCGCTGTACCCGCTGGTGGGCGAGCGTTGGGTCAAAGGCGCGGCCGGTCACGCGGTGGACGGCTTCGGCATGTTCGTGACCCTGCTGGGCCTGGTGACGAACCTGGGGATTGGTTCGATGCAAGTGTCCTCCGGGTTGGAAAACCTGTTCGGCATGCAGCACAGCAACACCAACCTGCTGATCGTGATCATCGTGATGAGCACCGTGGCGACTATTGCTGCGGTGTCGGGTGTGGAGAACGGCATTCGCCGCCTGTCCAACCTGAACATCGTGCTGTTCAGCGGCCTGCTGATTTTCGTATTGCTGTTTGGCCCGACTTTGCACTTGCTCAACGGCTTCGTGCAGAACATCGGCGACTACATGAACGGCATCGTGCTGAAGACCTTCGACCTGTACGTGTACGAAGGCGACGCCGACAAGACCGAACGCTGGATGGGCCTGTGGACCCTGTTCTACTGGGCCTGGTGGATTTCCTGGGCGCCATTCGTGGGCATGTTCATCGCGCGTATTTCCCGTGGTCGCACGGTGCGTGAACTGGTGGCCGGCGTGCTGCTGATCCCGCTGGGCTTCACCCTGGCGTGGCTGTCGATCTTCGGCAACTCGGCCCTGGACCTGGTGGTGAACCATGGTGCGGTGGAGTTGGGCAAGACGGCGCTGGAACAGCCGTCCATGGCGATCTACCAACTGCTTGAGCATTACCCGGCGTCGAAAATCGTCATCGGTGTGTCGATCTTCGTGGGCTTCGTACTCTTCCTGACCCCGGCGGATTCCGGCGCGGTGATGATGGCGAACCTGTCCTGCAAGGGCGGCAACGTTGACGAAGATGCGCCGCACTGGCTGCGGATTTTCTGGTCGGCGGTGATCACCCTGGTGACCATCGGCCTGCTGTTCGCCGGTAACTTCGAAGCCATGCAAACCATGGTGGTGCTGGCGGGCTTGCCGTTCTCGGTGGTGCTGGTGTTCTTCATGTTCGGCCTGCACAAGGCGATGCGCCAGGACGTGGCGATCGAGTTGGAGCAGGCGCAGTTGGCCGAGCGTGGTCGGCGTGGTTTCAGCGAGCGTTTGACTGCCCTGGACCTGCAACCGAGCCAGGGTACCGTGCAACGCTTTATGGACAAGCACGTCACGCCGGCGCTGGAAGAAGCGGCGACTGCGTTGCGTGACCAGGGGCTGGAAGTGCAGACCCTGCTGGGCAAATCCAAGCGCTGCATTGGTGTGCGCATCGAGATGCAAGAGGGCAATCCGTTTGTCTACGAGGTCAGCCTGGATGCTTATTCGTCGGCACCGAACGACTTGCCCGAGGAAGAACGCACGCGCTACTACCGCGCCGAGGTTTACCTGCACAACGGGCCTCAGGAATACGACCTGATGGGCTTCACCCAGGAGCAGATCACCCGGGACGTGCTCGATCAGTTTGAAAGCCATCGGCAGCTCCTTGGCCGTGTCTATAGCTGAGTGTTGAAAGGACAGGTGGTGTCGTTACTGACACCACCTGAGCAAAATGTGGGAGCGGGCTTGCTCGCGAATGCGCAGTGTCAGTCAGTACATCTGACACTGATACACCGCATTCGCGAGCAAGCCCGCTCCCACATTTTTTTTGCGGTGTCTGTTAGCCCAGGTTCTTGCCCAAGAGGGCGTGATAGAGCTCGCTGTCACCCAGAATCCCCACCACCTTGTTGTCGTCCTGCAGCACCAGCTTGTTGCCTGTCTGGTACCGAATCTGCAACGCATCGCGCATCCCGATATTCGAATCCACCAGCGTCGGCATCCGGCCCAGGCCCTCCACCGATTGCCCCGGTGCCCAGTTCTGCAAGTTCAGCACCGAACCGTTCTGCCGCGCGCCCTTGATGGTGTTGCCTTCGGCCAGGTCCAGCCACGAGTCACCGCCCGGGTCCAGGCTGATGGAGCCGTTGACGTGGGTGCAGTTATCCACCGTGCGCATCAGGCTGCGGCCACACAGCACATTCAGCGGGTTGGTGTGGGCCACGAAGGTCCGCACATAGTCATCCGCCGGGTTCAGCACGATCTCTTCCGGCACGCTGTACTGGATGATCCGCCCGTCTTTCATGATCGCGATGCGGCTGCCGAGTTTCAGCGCCTCATCCAGGTCATGGCTCACGAATACGATGGTCTTGCTCAGCTTGCGTTGCAGCTCCAGCAACTCATCCTGCAAGCCCTGGCGGATCAGCGGGTCGAGTGCCGAGAAGGGTTCGTCCATCAACAGGATATCGGCGTCCATCGCCAATGCGCGGGCCAGGCCGACACGCTGCTGCATGCCACCGGAAAGCTCGTCGGGCTTCTTGTTGCGCCACTGCGACAGGCCCACCAGTTCCAGCTTGTCATCCACCAGCTTGCGTCGTTCTTTCTCCGGGCGGCCCTGCATCTCCAGGCCGAAGCTGATGTTCTCGCGCACCGTCAGCCAGGGCATCAGGGCGAACTTCTGGAACACCATGGCGATGCGCTGGGTGCGCATCATTTTCAGCTCGGCGGGGGTGCAGGATGCGATGTCGATCTGGCGACCTTCATGCTCCACAAACAGCTTGCCGCGGCTGACGGTGTTCAAGCCATTGATGCAGCGCAACAAGCTCGACTTGCCCGAGCCGGACAGGCCCATCAGCACGCAGATCTCGCCTTTCTCGACATCCAGGCTGGCGTTTTCAACGCCGACAATCTGCCCGGTCTTTTTCAGGATCTCGTTGCGCGTCATGCCCTGGTCCAGCAGCTTGAGCGCCTCGCGTGGGTCTTTGGAGAAGATCACGTCGACATTTTCGAATCGGATAATGCTCATGCATCACCCCCTACTTTGGCGTCGGGTTGTTTGCAGATGCGGTCGAGCATGATGGCCAGCAATACGATCGCCAGGCCGGCTTCAAAGCCCAGGGCGATGTCGGCGGTGTTCAGCGCGTTGACCACCGGTTTGCCGAGGCCGTCGGCGCCCACCAGGGCCGCGATCACCACCATCGACAACGACAGCATGATGCATTGGGTAATGCCGGCGGCGATGCTCGGCATGGCGTGGGGCAGTTCGATCCGCGAGAGCAACTGACGGCGCGAGCAGCCAAAGGCCTTGCCGGCGTCCATCAACTCTTGCGGCACATCACGGATACCCAGGTAAGTCAGACGGATAGGCGCGGCAATCGCAAACACCACCGTGGAAATCAGCCCGGGCACCACACCCAGCCCGAAGAGGGTCAGGGTAGGGATGAGGTAGACGAAGGTCGGTACGGTCTGCATCAGATCGAGCACCGGCCGCATCAGGGTGTAGAACATCGGTTTGTGCGCGGCAACGATGCCCAGCGGCACGCCGATCACCACGCAGACCAGGGTGGCGAACAGCACTTGCGCCAGGGTCTCCATGGTTTCCTGCCAGTACCCCAGGTTGAGGATCAGCAGGAAGGAGGCGATGACAAAAACGGTCAGGCCCCATTTGCGTTGAATGAAGTGAGCGAGCAGCGCAATCAGACCGATCAATGCCAGTGGATTGAACCAGGTCAGCGCGAACGTCACGCCGTGGATCATCGTTTCCAGGGTCGATGCGATTGCGTCGAAGTAGGCGGCCCCGTGTTGGGTCAACCACTCAACGAAGGCAGCGATGTACTGGCCTAGCGGGATTTTATGTTCAGTCAGCATGGTAGTGAATGTCCACATGCGAAGAGGAAAAACATCCCGGGCCAGCGTACCGGCCCGGGGTCAGCGGTTTACTTGGCGAGGTAAGCTTTGACGGCCTCCAGTCCTGGTTTGCCATCGACCGTGGTGACACCGGCGAGCCAGGTGTCGAGCACTTGCGGGTTCTTCTTCAGCCACGCCTTGGCGGCGGCGTCAGGCTTCATTTTGTCGTCCAGGACGTTACCCATCAGGGTGCTTTCCATGTTCAGGGTGAACGACAGGTTTTTCAGCAACTGGCCCACGTTGCTGCATTCCTGGGTGTAGCCCTTGCGGACGTTGGTGTAGATGGTGGCCTGGCCGTAGTTGGGGCCGAATGAATCATCACCCCCGGTCAGGTACTTCATCTTGAAGCGGGTGTTCATCGGGTGCGGTTCCCAGCCGAGAAACACGATGGCCTGGTCGCGCTTGGTGGCGCGTTCCACCTGCGAAAGCATCCCGGCTTCGCTGGATTCGACCACTTTGAAACCGGCGGTTTTCAGGCCGAAAGCGTCCTTGTCGATGAGGGTCTGGATGGTCCGGTTGCCGTCGTTGCCCGGCTCGATCCCGTAGATCTTGCCGCCCAGCTCATCCTTGAATTTGACGATGTCGGCGAAGTCTTTCAGGCCCTTGTTGTACAGCGCTTCCGGTACGGCCAGGGTGTACTTGGCGTTTTCCAGGTTGGCGCGCACGGTTTCCACGGTGCCGGCATCACGGTACTGCTTGATGTCGTTTTCCATGGTCGGCATCCAGTTGCCGAGGAAGATGTCCATGTTCTTGCCGTCGGCCAGGGACTTGTAGGTCACGGGTACTGAAATCATCGTGGTGCGGGGTTTGTAGCCGAGGCCCTTGAGGACTTCGCTGGTGGTGGCGGTGGTGACGGTGATGTCGGTCCAGCCGACATCGGAGAAGTTGACGGTCTGGCATTGCGCCGGTTCTGCAGCGTGAGCCACGACTGGCAGACTCAGCATGGCGGCCAACAACAACGACGGGGAACCTTTCATGGGGGTGGACTCCTGGTGTTTTTCTGGCGGCAATAACACCGCGCTTATAGGTGTTGCGGTTGGGCGTGCGGCACAGCTCTGCCACGCAACTGTGCAAACGAGTCGAGACTGATCATGTACCAGTGAAAATCTGACGCCTACAGGGGGCGTCGTATCCAGTACAGGGATGGTCGTATCCAGTGTCGGTGACGTCGCTTACAGATTTTTTCCACGGCAAAACTGCACTTTTTACCGATCTGCACCGCAAAAAACGGCCAAAACGTCGCCTTCCACAACAGCGGCGCTGATGAGCATGGGTACGTCGGTGTGAGACGCCGTGAGCGCCAGCAAAAGCTTGATGATGGCCGCATCTGGGCGGATTGCGACATGAGCGTAGCAGCTCCGTCACCAGGCGTTATGTGCGCCTGGCCTGTGCTCATCGAGGAGTTTCACGGCAATGGCTATCAGCGTTTTCGACCTGTTCAAGATCGGCATTGGGCCTTCGAGTTCTCACACCGTCGGCCCCATGCGCGCCGCGGCGTTGTTCGTTCAAGGATTACGTGAACGTGATGTGTTGGAACAAGTCAGGCGCGTCGAAGTTCAGCTGTATGGCTCCTTATCGGCCACGGGCATCGGTCACGGCAGCGACAACGCGGTGATCATGGGCCTGATGGGCGAGTGGCCGGACGCGATCGATCCGTCACAGATCGGCATCCGCATCGAAACCCTGCGCGAGACCAACACCCTGCTGCTGGACGCACGTTTGCCGGTGCCTTTCTTATGGGCGCGGGACATGCGCCTGATCGACGAAAACCTGCCGTTCCACCCTAATGCCATGACCCTGGTGGTGTTCGGTGATAACGGCGAGCTGCACCGCGACACCTACTACTCGGTGGGCGGCGGATTCGTGGTGGATGAAGCCCAGGCCAACAGCGGCGTGGCGGACATGGACCGCACCGAGCTGCCCTATGATTTTTCCAGTGCGGTGGAACTGCTGCAGCTGTGCAAGACCCACAACCTGCGCGTCGCTGAGCTGATGTTGGCGAACGAAAAAACCTGGCGCTCGGAAGAAGAAATCCGCAGCGGCCTGATGAAGCTCTGGCGCGCCATGCAGGATTGCGTGGAGCAAGGCCTCAAGCACGAAGGCATCCTTCCCGGCGGCCTCAATGTAAGGCGCCGTGCAGCCAAGTTGCACCGCAGCTTGCAGGAGCTGGGCAAGCCGAACGTGATCGGCTCGACCTTGAGCGCGATGGAATGGGTCAACCTGTTCGCCCTGGCGGTGAATGAAGAAAACGCCGCCGGCGGGCGCATGGT
>NZ_JACARK010000458.1:0-6479 GCF_013386655.1 Pseudomonas sp. K5002
GAGGCCTTTTATTTGGGCTTCAATCTCTTCAACTCTGTGGCCTCATCCCTTGGGACATCCCGAACATGAACAACAACAACTCATGATCAGGCTTGGCCGCGACACCGACCTTGGCGATCCGCGGCATCGGGCATTGCTGCCCGACACCCTGCACCGCACTGAGGACTTGTGTCCGGGGCTGCTCCCAGGCAGCCAGGGCGAGGGCAGCTATGCCCAACGCCCCCAACAGAAACAAACCTCGTGCAATTTCTAGCTTCATTACGTTAAACCCTTGATAGCGCTGCCAAACGCCGTCTCGTAAAAGTAGCTCAGTTTTTGCCAGTCCGTAGCATTCCACGACGAATGGCGACGCAACTGCAACATGTCATGCCGGGCCGCCCGCATAGCCGTCAAGCGCTGCCGGCACTTCTCGAAATCCAGCAACGCCACCTCAACCTTCGCCGCGTCACCCTCACCCGTCACCCGCACAAAGATATGCTTGATATACAGGCAACCATGCTGCCAACGCCCCTTGTGCATCCGCGCCAACGTACCAGCCAGTTCCTTGAGCAAACGCTCATGCACCAACTCGCCATACTGCTCACGACCACCCGCGGCGTACCAGTTTTCGATCTCGTCGAAACCGTCCAGCGACGCCGTCACCAACAACGCCTTCCATTGGTGCTCAGGATCGCGACGGGCCTCGCAGAACACCAACTCCGGCACGCGTACATCCAGTAAACGCAGGCCCTTCAGGGCATCACGCTCACGCAACACAGTGGGGCGTCCAAAAGGATGGAGCCAACTGCGGTAGATATGGCCCGTCTGGCGCTTGCTATAGAGCAAACGCCCATGGGTGCCCGTTACCCGTTGCACACCACTTTCACCGCCACGACGACGATTGGGCTCTTCGACCCACTCGCCCTGCTGGCGCCAGAAATAATCAAATCGCTCCTCGGGAGCTACTTCACTACCTGGTAAACACTCGACAGCCATCCTGTTACCTCTTGCGCAATACATACACTCGCCACATGGCGTAGAGCGGTATGAAGTCCAGGGATTCCTGAACACGGAAACCGGCTTGCTCAAACTCTGCCTCAACAGTAGCAGCCGGTAACACGAACCGATTTTGGTAACCTTCCTGCTCACCTTTTTTGCGACGGCGCACTTCGGCACGCTTGCGTTTCCAGGCCTTGAAATTGCCGTCTACCCACAACGAAATAATCACGCTGTCGCGGGTAACACGCTGAAATTCGCGCAGTATTGCCAGCCTGTGCTCGGGGTCACCAATGTGGTGCATCAAGCGCATGCAGAAAATACTGTCGACCGCGTTATCTGGCAAATCGATATCAAAGGCAGACGTCTGCAAGGGGCGTACCCGTTTCACCACATCCGCCGGTTGGGCGACGGTGGCAATCTTCAACATCGACGCGGAGTTGTCGGCACCGATGATCACGCGGTTGGGCTTTTCGGCCAGCAACGGCCAGAAACGCCCGGCACCACATGGCAGGTCCAGCACCAGGCCAGGCTCACCGGCCATGGCCAGCGCACCACGGGCCAATTGCTCGTCGCGTTTGTGGGACAACCGGCGAGCCAGATTGTCCTGGTGTTTGAGTAAATAATTCTGCGCGTGCTGATCGTCGTACTTTTCGGAAAATTCGAGCTTGATCGGGGTAGGCATCACCGGGTCTCCAGTTACTGATGCCTACAACCTTAAAAAGAATCCTGTGATCAACAGGTCAACACGTTGTGAAAAACTTGTCCTGTCGAATCGTATACATTACAAAACTTTGCAGACACAAGTCGTGGCATGGTGCCATCTTCGGCGAAAATGAGGAAGTCTGCCGCAGCTTAGCGGCAGAGCAGGCATCAAGCTTTGACCTGACTCAATTCGACGTGAAAGCGGCAGCCGTTGGGCTCCATGGTGCTGAGGCTGACGCTCCAACCCTGGTTCTCGCAGATGCGCTGAACCAAGGACAAACCCAGGCCAAGGCCTTCACCGCGCTTTTCACTGCCACGCACAAACGGTTCGAACATCGCTTCGCGCTTGTCCTCGGGAATGCCCACGCCAGTGTCTTCCACCACAAAACCGCTCGGTTCCAGGGTAAGGCGGATCAAGCCATGCTCGGTGTAGTGCAGGGCATTACGCAACAGGTTGCCCATGACCGCGTGCAGGAAGGTCGCGTTGTAGCGGGTATCCAGTGGATTGCCCGGTTGATAGATCAGCTCAAGGCCTTTGCGCTCGATCGGCTCACGCCAGATCCCCAGCAAGTCCTCGGCCACCTGGGCCAGGTTGGCCTGGGGCGACATGCCGGCCTCCTCGCGCTGGGCACGGGCCAGCATCAGGAAGGTCTGCACCAGTTCGCGCATTTCTTCACAGGCCCGCGCAATGCGCTCGACCTGCTTGCGGCCGCGCTGGTCAATCGCGGGGTTCTCCAGCAACAGTTCGCAGGAGCTGGCGAGCACCATCAGCGGGGTGCGCAATTCGTGGCTCACGTCACTGGTAAACAGTTGCTCCCGGGACAATGCCTGGCGCAAACGGCCCAGGGTGGCATCGAAGGCCACAGCCAATTCGCCGACTTCATCCGCGGCGTAATCCGGCGCCAGCGGGGGTGCCAGGCCAAGTAACTGGTCGCGGTGCCGCACCTGGCGGGCCAGGCGTACGACTGGCGCCATTACCTTGCGCGCCAGTACCCAACCGAGAAATACCGCCAGCGCCAGGCTGAGTACAAACCCCACCAGCACGACAGCAAACAGCACGCGCTCGCGTTCTTCAAAATCGCTCTGGTCTTGCAGCAGGACATAACGGCGACCGTCAACGATTTCGACCATTGCGTGGTAGGAAAGCTGTTCGCGGAACACCTCGTGAAAACCGGCGTCGAGGTGGCGCAAGTCCTTGGGCAGTTCAAAATCGCCAGGGCCGCCGCTGAAGTAGAACAACTGGTCGGGCTCGGGGCGATGGCTCCAGTCCTCGACGCTGTCCATCAGCAGCAGCCGTTGCAAGTCACCGCCCAGGCCTGCCGATATGAGTTTTTCTTCCACCAGGTGCACCGTAGCGACGATGCCCATGGCGAAGGCCCCCGCCACCAGCGCGCTCATCAAGGCGAAGGCGATGATGATCCGCTGGGCAAGGCTTTGCTTAAACTCCATCACGACCCTCGGCCAGGCGATAACCCACACCGTGCACCGTTTGCAGCAACGGCTTGGCGAAGGGTTTATCAATCACCTGACGCAGTTGATGGACATGGCTGCGCAGGCTGTCGCTGTCCGGGCAGTCATCACCCCACAGGGCTTCTTCAAGAATCTCACGGCGCAATACATGCGGGCTTTTCTGCATCAGCACCGCCAGCAGCTTCAGGCCGACCGGGTTGAGCTTGAGCAGGCGCCCTTCGCGGGTGACTTCCAGGGTATCGAGGTCGTAGTTCAGGTCACCCACCTGCAAGGCACGGCGCCCGCCGCCCTGGGCACGACGCAGCACTGCTTCGATACGCGCGGCCAGCTCCGACAGCGCAAACGGCTTGAGCAGGTAGTCATCGGCGCCGGACTTGAAGCCCTGCAGCCGGTCATCCAGCTGGTCGCGGGCGGTGAGCATGATCACCGGCGTGTCGCGGCGCGCGTCTTCACGCAGGCGTTTGCACAGGGTGTAGCCATCAATGCCAGGCAGCATGATGTCGAGCACGATCAGGTCGTAATGTTCGGTGGCAGCCAGGTGCAGGCCCGACAAACCGTCCTGCGCACAGTCTACGGTGTAGCCCTTCAGCCCCAGGTAATCCGCCAGGTTGGCCAGAATATCGCGGTTGTCTTCAACCAATAAAATTCGCATGGGCAGTGTCTCCGTACGCGGTAACGGCCGTGTTGGCTCGCGCAGCTTAAGGCCAAGTATGGCTCACGGCTAGGCCTGAAGGCCGCACCGATTACTGTTTTCAACCGATTGGGGAACTTAACGAGTTTTTCACTATAGGTTCACAAGCTGACTACAGTGTCAGCGCGAAGATCGCGCCCATCGTAAATAAGGAACATTGACATGGGTTTTCCAAAAACGGCGCCAATGCGCTATTTGCTGTTGGTGACCGGTGCCTGGCTGGTGGTTTTTCTACTGACCCGCAGCGTGCTGCTGGTAACCCATCTGGATGAGGTGAGCGGTAACCTGCTGCCGGTATTCGGCGTGGGCCTGCTCTATGACCTCGGCTTCCTCGCCTATGCCGCCCTGCCCCTGGGCCTGTATTTGCTGCTGTGCCCACCGGGGTTGTGGCGCCGTCGCGGCCATCGCTGGTTCCTGCAGGCGGTACTCACCGTCAGCCTGTTCGCCATGCTCTTCACCAGCGTGGCCGAATGGCTGTTCTGGGACGAGTTCGGCGTGCGCTTCAACTTCATTGCCGTGGATTACCTGGTCTACTCCAAGGAAGTGCTGAACAACCTGCTGGAGTCGTATCCGATCGGCAAGCTGCTGAGTCTGCTGGCCGTGATGGCGATCGTCTTGAGCGTGGTCTTGCGTAAACCGTTCAACGCGGCCATGGACGCGCCGTTGCCTGCGATGCGCAAGCGTCTGCTCAGTGCCCTTGGCCTGTTGCTGGTGGCCGGCCTGAGCCTGCAACTGATCAACCAGGACAGCCCGCGCAGCCAGGGCGGTAACGCCTACAACAACGAACTGGCCAGCAACGGCCCCTATCAGTTCTTCGCCGCCTTCCGTAACAACGAACTGGACTACACCCAGTTCTACAAGAGCCTGCCGGCGGATGTAGTCGCCAAGCAGTTGCGCGCCGAACTCAGCGAACCCAACGCACGATTTATCGGCACGGATCCGCTGGATATCCGTCGCGCCATTACCAACCCGGGCACGCTGCGCAAACCCAACATCGTGCTGGTGACCATCGAAAGCTTCAGTGCCAAGTACATGGGCAGCAACGGCGACCCGAATAACCTCACGCCCAACCTCGATGCGCTGCGCAAACAGAGCCTGTACTTCAATAACTTCTACGCCACCGGCACCCGCACCGACCGTGGCCTGGAAGCCATCACCCTGGCCATCCCGCCGACGCCCGGGCGTTCCATCGTCAAGCGTATCGGCCGGGAAAGCGGTTTCGGCAGCCTCGGCCAGCAGCTCAACGCCATCGGCTACGACAGCGTGTTTGTCTACGGCGGCCGGGGCTACTTCGACAACATGAACGCGTTTTTCAGCGGCAACGGTTACCGCGTGGTCGACCAGAGCAGCGTGCCCGAATCCGAAATCAGCTTTAAAAACGCCTGGGGCATGGCCGACGAAGACCTCTATAAACAGACGCTGAAACTGGCGGACGCCGACTACGCCAAGCAGCAACCATTCCTGCTGCAACTGATGACCACCTCCAACCACCGTCCGTATACCTATCCGGCTGGCCGCATTGATATCAAATCCGGTGACGGTCGCGACGGCGCGGTGAAGTACACCGACCATGCCATCGGCCAGTTCCTGGAGGCGGCGCGCCAGAAACCCTGGTTCGACAACACGATCTTTATTTTCGTCGCCGACCACACGGCGGGCAGCGCCGGCAAGGAAGACCTGCCGATGGTCAATTACCAGATCCCGCTCTTCATCTACGCACCCAAACTGGTAGACGCCGGCGAGAACGCGAAGCTGGCCAGCCAGATCGACCTCGCCCCGACCCTGCTGGGCTTGCTGAACCTGAGCTACGAGTCGACGTTCTTTGGCCGCAACCTGCTGCAAGACAACCCGCTGCCGCCACGGGTAGTGGTCGGCAATTACCAGTACCTGGGGTTGTTCGACGGCAAGGACCTGGCGATTCTCAGCCCGCGCCAAGGCTTGCGTCGGCATGACCAAGCCCTGGGCGACAGCCACGAAATCCGCGTTGGCAGCGATGACCCGTTGATCCAGCGGGCCATCACCTACTACCAGGGCGCCAGTTATGACTACAAGCAACAATTGCTGAGCTGGAGGGTGCCCAAGGACGAGGTTCCCCAAGTGAGTACACGCTAACCAGAATGCCCCGGCCAGGTCTGACCGGGGCTTTTTTTAGGGTCTGAGTTCGCCATGCACGCAATCGCTGTTCGTCCGCTATCCCAACCCCTCAACTTCTGGTTGTGCCTCGGTGTGCCTGCCGTTCTGGCGGTGGCCATGTTGCTGCTGGAGCTGACGTCGCTGGACATGGACATCGCCAGGCTGTTTTACGACGCGTCCGAAGGCGGCTTCGTGGGCCGGCACAGTTTTTTTCTGGAGGACATTCTTCACGATCGCGCCAAGCAGATGGTGATCGTGTTTTCGGTGCTGGCAATCGCCGGGCTTGCCGGGGCCTTTGTCTTTGAGCGGCTCAAACCCTATCGCCGGGAACTGGGCTGCCTGGTGCTGTCGCTGGCACTGGCCACCTCGTTCGTTTCACCGTTGAAGACGGTGACCGGGGTGCAATGCCCGTGGAGCGTCAAGGAGTTTGGCGGCCAGGAGACGTACAGCGAGCTGCTGAGCCCCAGGCCGCCGACCGACAAGCCGGGGCGTTGCTGGCCGGGCG
>NZ_JACARK010000459.1:0-2968 GCF_013386655.1 Pseudomonas sp. K5002
CCGCACCTGATGCGCGAAGACGGCTCGTTGCTGGTCTTCGAGCGCGCCGAGTCGCGACAGGCCATTGATGCATTGCAGGCACGCATGAGTCAGCAGGAAGTGCCGGTGGACCACTGGCACGCCAGCGGGGTGCAGGACGCGGCGCCACAACTCAGCAAAGGGATTCAGGGCGGGTTGTTCTTTCCTCGCACCGGGCATTTTCTCGATCCCTATGGGGTGGTTTGCGAGCTGATGGAAGCGGCCAAAGCCAGCGGGGTGCAATTTCTCAAGCGCCAGGTCGTGGGCGGGAAGCTGGACGAGCACGGTGTTTCATTGCGGACCGACCAAGGCACCGTGGCCGCGCGCCAGGTGTTGATCGCATGCGGTGCGCACTCAGCCAGCCTGACCGGCGCACTGACTGGCAAAAAGGTCCCGCTGGATACAGAGCGCGGCTATCACCTGATGTTGCCGCATGAGCATGGACGGTTGCCGTTTGCGGTCACGTCATTGGAGCGCAAGTTCATCATGACGCCCATGGACGGCGGATTGCGGCTGGCAGGTACCGTGGAGTTCGCCGGCCTTGATCGCCCACCGAACATGGAACGCGCGTGGCAGTTGCATCGGCTGAGCCAGGGGCTGTTTCGTCGTGACTTGAGTGCCGAGGACGCGACGCCGTGGATGGGGTTTCGCCCTTCCCTGCCGGACTCGCTGCCGATTATCGACAAGGTGTGCAAGGGCAAGGTGCTGCTTGCCTTTGGGCATCAGCATCTGGGCCTGACGCAGGCTGCGGTGACGGCGGAGTTGATTGCACGGCTGGCATCGCCTGCGGCCGCGTCCAACGGGCTGCCGGCACTTGGGCCCTACCGGCTGGATCGTTTCTGAGATCATCGGAAACGTCTTGCTACTGTTTCGCACTTTCGGTGATACAAGGCAGGTCATTATCGTGCATGACCTTACGGTTACGCTCCGTTGAGAACCTGCCTTGAACAACCACACCTGTATGCAGCCCCGTCCATCGATGCGCAGAACGCTCCGAAGCGTTGCTTGCGGCATGCTCGCCCTATTGCTCTGCACGACAGCCCTCGCAGAACCGGGCATGCCGCTTGGCCAGAAATCATTCGAAGCGTATCGCGCCGCTACCTTGCAATGGCTGCGGGACCATCGTGATTTCCAGGGCATCGACAAGGATGCCGAACTCAACTGGAACGCCCCGCAGGAATGGCGCCCGGCGGGTGCCCCCAAGCGCGGGATCATTCTCGTGCATGGCCTGGGTGACTCACCCTGGTCTTTCCACGATATCGGCAGCGCACTGGCCGCCCGCGGCTTTCTGGTCAGGACCGTGCTGCTGCCCGGCCACGGCACGCAACCGGCCGACATGCTGCAGGTGCGCATGGAAGACTGGCGCCGGGTGGTGGACGAACAGGCTGCGATCCTTCGCGCAGAGGTGGGAGAAATCTACCTCGGCGGCTTTTCCACCGGCGCCAACCTGGTACTCGACTACGCCTACAAACACGACGACGTCGCGGGGCTGCTGCTGTTCTCTCCCGCGTTCCAGTCCAGCATGACCTACGACTGGCTGACACCCCTGATCAGTTGGGCGCGCCCCTGGCTGCTGGCGCCAGACGCCAGCCGGCCACAACAGAGCCTGGTGCGCTACATGACAGTGCCCACCAACGGTTTTGCCCAGTTCTACCGCAGCAGCCGGCTAGCCCGCCAGGACCTGGAGCGGCGCCCCTATGACAAGCCGGTGTTCATTGCCGTCGCAGCCCACGACTCAGTACTCGATACGCACTACGTGCTGGAGACCTTCCAGCAACGCTTCAGCAACCCCCATAGCCGCCTCGCCTGGTACGGCACATTGCCAGAGAGCGCCTGGGATACCCGCCGTGTAAAAGCGCGTACCGACTACCTGCCGGAGTTAAGGATCAGCCAGTTCTCCCACATGGGGTTGCTGTTCTCACCCGACAACGCTCTGTATGGCGAACAGGGCAGCCTGCGGTTTTGCTGGAACGGCCAGACGGACGACGCTACCCGCGCCTGCGAACAAGGGGCCGACGTGTGGTATTCGGACTGGGGCTACCGTGAGCCGGGCAAGATGCATGCGCGGTTGACGTTCAATCCGTATTTCACCTGGCAGCTTGGGGTGATTGACGAGGTCCTGGGCAAGCAGGACCTGGCGAGTCATTAAACGGCAAATCCGGTAAACCGCGTTTATCCCGCGACGCCCAGGAACGGCAGCGCCAGGTACAACTTGATCACGATCGCATTGGTGATATCGATGAAAAAGGCGCCCACCATCGGCACCACCAGAAATGCAATCTGCGATGGCCCGAAACGCTGGGTCACCGCCTGCATGTTCGCAATGGCAGTTGGCGTGGCACCGAGCCCGAAACCGCAGTGCCCCGCCGCCAGGACCGCCGCGTCATAGTTGCTCCCCATCACCCGGAACGTCACGAAAATCGCAAACAGCGCCATCATCAACGCCTGCGCAGCCAGCAGGATGAAAATCGGCAGGGCCAGCGCGGCGAGGTCCCAGAGCTTGAGCGACATCAATGCAATCGCCAGGAACAACGACAGGCTGACATTCCCTAGCACCGAGACTTCGCGCTCGAATACCTGGTGCCAGCCCAGCGCCGACAGGCCATTACGCAACACCACACCGACAAACAAGACACACACAAACGTCGGCAGCTCAAAGGCCGTGCCCTGGATAAAACCGCTGAGGAACGTGCCCACTTGCAGGCTGATGGCGAGCAGCGCCAGGGTCTCGATAAAGGAGAAGGAGGTGATCATGCGCTCTTGATTCGGCTGCTCGAACCCTTTTGGCCCTAGCGGTTGTACCGGCGCCAGGGCGGGCGTCTGGACGCGCTTGATCAGCAGGCGAGCGACCGGGCCGCCAATCAGGCCGCCGAGCACCAGGCCAAAGGTCGCGGAAGCAATGGCCAGTTCGGACGCCGACGCCACGCCATACTTCTCGCTGAACACCGCG
>NZ_JACARK010000046.1:0-4223 GCF_013386655.1 Pseudomonas sp. K5002
GGGCAACCTGGGCGTCAGCGCCAGCCAGCGTGTCGACCGCCAGATGCCATGGGCGAAGTTCGTCGGTGGCGAGATCCAGCGCCTGCCTGATACCCCGCGCTGATGCCCGAGCGGTCAAGCGCACAAAGCGGCAAGGACGCCGAACTTCAAGCTCTCGAGTACCTGCAACGACAAGGTCTGCGCCTTCTGGCGCAGAACTGGTTATGCAAACGCGGCGAGCTTGATCTGGTCATGCTTGACGGCGATACAGTAGTATTTGTCGAAGTCCGCTACAGAAAACACGCACAATGGGGTGGCGCGCTCGCCAGTATCGACGGGCGCAAGCGCCAGAAGTTGATACTCGCCGCGCAGTTTTTCCTGCTCAAGGAGCGTCGCTGGGCCGATCATCCCTGCCGTTTCGATGTGGTTGCCATAGAAAGCACTCCCCGGGGAACAGCCGATCTGAACTGGCTGCAAGATGCCTTTGACAGCTGATTCGCCGGACATCTACACCGCACACTTTTGCTCTTTGCTTTGCGGGCTGCACATTCCTGTGCCAAACAGCCGCGCTACTTAAGGTCACACAGATGGACATGCAATCCCGAATTCGCCAGCTTTTCCAGGCCAGTATCGATACCAAGCAACAGGCGATGGACGTACTTGCACCGCACATCGAGCAAGCCAGTCAGGTCATGGTCAACGCCTTGCTCAACGAGGGCAAAATGCTTTCGTGCGGCAACGGCGGTTCGGCCGGCGATGCCCAGCATTTCTCCTCCGAGCTGCTCAACCGCTTCGAGCGTGAGCGCCCGAGCCTGCCGGCCATCGCCCTGACCACCGACACCTCGACGATCACCTCGATCGCCAACGACTACAGCTACAACGAAATCTTCTCCAAACAGATCCGCGCCCTTGGCCAGCCGGGGGACGTCCTGCTGGCGATCTCCACCAGCGGTAACTCGGCGAATATTATTCAAGCGATCCAGGCCGCACATGATCGTGAAATGATTGTCGTAGCATTGACCGGACGCGACGGCGGCGGCATGGCCTCGCTGCTGTTGCCCGAAGACGTGGAAATCCGTGTCCCGGCCAATGTCACCGCACGTATCCAGGAAGTCCACCTGCTGGCGATCCACTGCCTGTGCGATCTGATCGACAGCCAACTGTTCGGGAGTGAAGAATGACCGTTAAACGCCTTAGCCTATTGGCAATCACGCTGTGCCTAGGCATCAGCGGCTGCAGCTCGGTAATCGAAGCGAGCCGCGACACGCCCATCCAGGACGATAAAGGCACCCGCACTTTCGGCAGCAAAATCGATGACTCACTGATCGAGACCAAGGTTTCCGTCAACGTGTCCAAGGCCGCTCCAGACCTGGGCAACGGCGCGTCGCGCATCGTGGTCGTCAGCTTCAACGGCGTGGTGCTGCTCACCGGCCAAACCCCGCGCGCCGACTTGAAGGCCCAGGCTGAACAAGCTGCCGCCACTGTGCAGCGGGTCAAGAAGGTTCACAACGAACTGCAGGTGATGGAGCCGATCACCCTGCTGGCTATCAGCAACGACGCCCTGCTGACCACCAAGATCAAGACGCAGATGCTGACCGACAGCGCCATTCCCGGCTCTCGGATCAAGATCGTCACCGACAACGGCATCGTCTACATGATGGGCCTGCTGACCCAGGCAGAAGCCACCCGCGCCGCCAACCTGGTACAAAGTGTGTCCGGCGTACAGAAGATCGTGAAGCTGTTCGAATACATCGACTGATTTATCGTCAGCCACAAAAAAGGGCGCCGTGCATGGATTGCACGGCGCCCTTTTTATTGACTACAGGTTACTGGTACTGCTGGTACGGGTTGCCCTGGAACTGGTTGTTCTGCTGCGGCACCTGTTGCTGCTGGGCGGCCGGCTGACCGTACTGCTGGCCAGGGATCGGGCCCAGGTTGACCTCCACACGACGGTTCTGGGCACGGCCATTGACGTCGGCGTTGCTGGCGATCGGGTTATCCGGGCCGGCACCGCGGGCACTCAGGTTGGTCGGGCTGACACCTTGGGAGGTCAGGTAATTGGCCACGCTCTGCGCACGACGCTGGGACAGGTCCATGTTGAGCTGACGGCTGCCGGTGCTGTCGGTGTAGCCAACGATCTGGATGGTGTTCTGGTTGAACTGCTTCAGCGAGTTCGCCAGGTTGTTCAGCGGCGTGTAGAAGCTGCTGGAGATCGCATCCGAGTTGGTGGCGAAGGTGATGTTACCCGGCATGATCAGCTTGATCTGGTCGCCCTGGCGCTGCACTTCGACACCGGTGTTGGCCATGCTGGCGCGCAGTTTCTTTTCCTGCTGGTCGGCGTAGTAGCCGTAGCCCGCACCACCGATACCGGCGACGGCAGCGCCGATCAGCGCACCCTTGCCGCGGTTGTTGTGGTCGATGGCTGCACCCGCCAACGCACCAGCCAGGGCGCCCAGGCCACCATACTTGGCGGTGTTGCTCACACCGGAAGAGCCACCACCCTGTGCCTGGCTGCCGTCATAAGGATTAGGTGAAGCGCAGCCCGACAACAGGGCTACGGCAGTAGCAACAACAAGCAGACGACGAGAAGTGAACATGAAGGAAGCTCCTACTTTTGCATTCGGTGATGCAGAGGACATTGGCATTGGACCTGTGCCGAGCTTGGAACACGACAAACGGTAAAAATTCCATCTCCACACAAGCCCGGCCACACTCAAACCCTAGCAGAGACTTCCTGAACGGTGATTGTCATTTTCTCTATATGTTTCGTTTGATAGTTGCCACTTGGTATCCGAAAAACTACCCACATTTTCCTTCACGCGCGGACAAACGGATTCTCACGCATTTCATCTCCCAGACGCGTATCCGGACCGTGCCCTGTCACCACCACCGCCGCCTCATCCAGGGTGTAGAGCCGTTGCTTGATCGAGCGCACGATGGTCGCCTGGTCACCGCCCCACAAATCCGTACGGCCCACGCCGCGCCGAAACAGGGTATCGCCGGCAATCAGCAACTTCGCATCGGCGAACCAGAAACTCATCGAGCCGGGTGTGTGTCCAGGTGTATGCAAGGCAACCCCGCAACCACAGGCCAGCTCTTCTTCATCCTCCAGCCAACGATCCGGCGACGGCACTGGCGTGTAAGGCACGCGGAACATCTGGCACTGCATTTCCAGGTTGTCCCACAGAAACTGGTCTTCCTTGTGCAAGTGCAGGGTAGCGCCGGTTTTTTCCTTCAACTGCCCGGAGGCCAGGAAGTGATCAAGATGGGCGTGGGTGTGAATAATGCTGACCACTTTCAGGCCCAGCGCATCGAGGCGCGCCAGGATCAACTCATGGTTGCCGCCCGGGTCGACGACGATGGCTTTTTTGGTGACGGGGTCGCCGATGATCGTGCAGTTGCACTGCAACGGGCCTACCGGGAACGTTTCGCGGATCAGCGCGGGAGACTGAATATTCATGGGTATTCCTGCAAATTCAAAGGCACACTCTTTTGTACTGCATTCCGGCGCACAGTATGTTCGACCCTGCACCCGATCCGAAAGCGCTCGCGAGCGCACGGCTGTCAAACCCGGCAACTGCTAAGCTACTCTGGCGCCAGTCATACAACGCGCAACGTATAGCGCATGGAGTGGGACTTATGGCGACCCTCAGCCCATTGATCATCTGCGAACACTGTGATTGCGTGTACGAAAAAGTCACGCTCGCCAAACATCAGAAGACCCTTTGCACCCGCTGCGCAGGCGTACTCCAGCGTTATAACGGGCTATCGGTGGAACAACGCCTGGCCCTGACCCTGACCGCCACCGTGCTGTGGATTTTCGCCAACTTCTACCCGGTGATGAGCATCAGCCTGCAAGGCCTGAAAAGCAGCGCCACGTTATGGGATTCGGTGGTCGCACTGGCCCAGGGCCCGATCACCTTCATCGCGCTGGTGGCGGCGATTTCCATCATCATCGCGCCGGTGTTCCAGTTGCTGCTGTTGATCTGGGTGCTGGGCTTTGCGATGAAGGGCCAACGCTCGCCGGCGTTCAAG
This sequence comes from Pseudomonas sp. K5002, assembly GCF_013386655.1. Lineage (NCBI taxonomy): Bacteria > Pseudomonadati > Pseudomonadota > Gammaproteobacteria > Pseudomonadales > Pseudomonadaceae > Pseudomonas > Pseudomonas sp. K5002. The sequence continues at coordinate 4,015 of NZ_JACARK010000046.1, forward strand.
CTGTGCATGCGCTGGCTCGAAGCGCTTCGGCCCTGGAGCATGCTCGAAGTCTGCCTGCTGGGCGCCATGGTGGCGGTGTTCAAACTCGCCGGCATGCTGGATGTGTTGCCCGGCACCGGCCTGTTTGCCCTGGCCGCCCTCAGCCTGTTGCTGATCCGCATTGCCGGGCGTGATATTCGCGACCTGTGGGACATTTTATGAGCCGTCCA
>NZ_JACARK010000460.1:0-2811 GCF_013386655.1 Pseudomonas sp. K5002
GCAGCGGCTGGCCGAGGGTAGAGTCGTCGGGCGGGGTGTCGCTGTAAGGCGCTTCGCTCCTGCCCTGGGCGCTGCCGACCATGCCGCAGGCGATAACGGGAAGGTCGGGCTGGGTGTCGAGCCAGTCACCGCAGGCTGCGTCGAATGCCAGCTCGAACCCGTTGCTGCAGCGAACACCGGCTATTTCCCGGGCTTCAGTCGGCAGGTGCATGATCCCCGACGCCAAGGTGCGCCGTTCGATCACGACGCCTGCCGGGCCGAGCTTGTAAGCACGAAGGGAACTGGTTCCCCAATCGAGCGCGATCAATTGCGCCTGCATCGCTTCACCTGAGTGTTCTGAGCGGATGAGGCGAATATAAACCCAAGACCGGCAAAGTCTCAATATATAAATATCAGTCCCATATATAGGGAAATTGCAGGCTTAAAATATTGACAGATCCAGCGTGCGCATCGCCCCCATCCAGATCGCGTGTTCGGTGTGGTCCTTGAGGTCATCACCGGTGGTCGGGTGCAGGAACACCACCAGGCCGTTGCGGTTGAGGGCCAGCCAAGGCAGCACGACGCCGATGTATTCAGGTTCGAATGCCAGCTGGCAGCTCCAGTCCGGGTGCGGGCCCACCGGGCGTTCATGCACGCGGCCCATGCGCAGCGGAAACAATTGCGCGGCGTCTTCGCAGAGTTTGCGCGCCTGGTCGATGGTGTTGGCGTCGAAATAGATATGGGCGTGGTAGCCCTTGATACGTTGCATGACAGGCTCCGGGCTCATTGATCGGCAAATCCTAGACCGCAATGGACGGCAGGGCCAGACCGGTCAGCGATTGTGCGCTGCTGGCCTGTTCGGTCATCAACCAGTCGACGAAACGCTCGATCAACTGGCTGCGGCGTTTGCGCTGGGGCAGCACCACGTAATAGCCGAAGCGCGAGATCACCGTGTCGCCAATCGGCCGGCACAGCCATTTTTGCTCCAGCAGGTTATCCACAAGGTGACGCCAGCCGATGGCCACGCCCTGGCCCGCGATCGCGGCCTGGATCAACAGCGTGTAATTGTCGAAACGCAGTTGGCCCGGGGTGGGCGCGGTGGTGATGCCCAGTTCGCGAAACACCCCGCTCCAGTCGAACCACTGGTTGTTGTTTTGCTGGCGCAGGTGCAGCAAGGGGAACTCCAGCAGGCTCTGCACCGACAGTGGCGCGACTCGGTCCTGGAGTAGCTGCGGGCTGCACACCGGGAACACTTCCTCGTTGAACAGCCACAGGCTGTCGCCCTGTTTGAAGCGGCCGTCACCGAACAGCACCGCTACGTCGATATCGCTGCGCAACGTGGCGTGGTTACGCTCGCTGGTGACCAGGCTCACGTCCACCTGCGGGTTGGCTTCATGGAAACGATGCAGGCGTGGCATCAGCCAATACGCGGCGAAGGCAAAGTCGGTCGCCACCTGCAGGACTTCATGCTGGTCCTGCTCGGCAATCGCGCTCAGGCCCTGGTTGATGCTCTGCAAACCGGCCTGTACCTGCTCGAATAACAAGGCGCCCGCGTCGGTCAGCTCGATGCCACGGTAGATGCGATCAAACAGGCGCACCTTCAGCTGTTCTTCCAGGCGCTTGATCTGCTGGCTGATGGCCGGCTGGGTGGTGCCCAACTCCATCGCCGCTGCCGTAAAGCTGCGTTGGCGCGCTGCGGATTCAAAGGCACGCAGCAGGTCGAGTGACAGGTGACCGAGGGATTCATACATAAGCTGGGCTTATCCTAGACATTGCTTCTCATGGGCTTTACCACGATTTCCATGGCCTGCATGCTCATTCGCATAAACATCGACTATGGAATGCCGCGAAACCATGAAGCGCAAGAACATTCTTTTTATCATGGCCGATCAAATGGCCGCGCCGATGCTTCCGTTCTACGGTCCTTCGCCTATCAAACTGCCAAACTTGAGTCGCCTCGCCGCTGAGGGCGTGGTGTTCGACGCCGCTTACTGCAACAGTCCGCTGTGTGCGCCATCGCGCTTTACCCTGGTGAGTGGGCAGTTGCCGAGCAAGATCGGCGCCTACGACAACGCGGCCGATTTCCCCGCCGACGTGCCGACCTATGCCCACTACCTGCGCCGCCTCGGCTACCGCACCGCGCTGTCGGGCAAGATGCATTTTTGCGGCCCCGACCAGCTCCACGGCTATGAAGAACGCCTGACCAGTGACATCTACCCGGCCGACTATGGCTGGGCCGTGAACTGGGATGAGCCGGACGTGCGCCCCTCCTGGTACCACAACATGGCGTCGGTGCTGCAGGCCGGGCCGTGCGTGCGCACCAACCAGCTGGATTTCGACGAAGAGGTAGTGTTCAAGGCCCAGCAGTACCTGTTCGACCATATCCGCGAAGATGGCGACCAGCCGTTCTGCCTGACCGTGTCGATGACGCACCCACACGACCCTTACACCATTCCCAAACCGTTCTGGGACCTGTACGACGACAACGACATCCCGCTGCCTGCAACACCGCCACAGGCTGACCTCGACCCTCACTCCCAGCGCCTGCTCAAGGTCTATGACCTGTGGGACAAGCCGCTGCCGCTGAACAAGATCCGCGATGCACGCCGCGCCTACTTCGGCGCGTGCAGCTACATTGACAGTAACGTCGGCAAGCTCCTGCAAACCCTGGAAGACACGGGCCTGGCCGATGACACCATCATCATCTTCTCCGGCGACCACGGCGACATGCTCGGCGAGCGCGGGCTCTGGTACAAAATGCACTGGTTTGAAATGGCCGCCCGCGTGCCGCTGCTGATCAGCGCGCCGGGGCAGTTTGCCGCCGGCCGGGTG
>NZ_JACARK010000461.1:0-11848 GCF_013386655.1 Pseudomonas sp. K5002
CGTGGCAAGTTCTCCGGCGTCGCCAGCGGCACCCAGGGCACGGTGGACCTGCAACAGGTGTACCGCGTCGAGCGCTCGACCTCGGCCTGTGATGACCCGGACTTCAAGCGCATGATCCTGCGGGCCAACGGCCACAAACCGGCCTGGGCGATGAACGTCACCGCCAAGGGCATGGTGCTGGAGCGTGAAGGCCAGCCACCATTGGCCGTGCCGTATGTGGAAGAGCAATCGGGCGACGGACGGTTCAACCTGATGACCGAAGCGAATAACCAGCACATCGAACTCTGGGTGGCCCCGCAACGCTGTGTCGACAGCGCCAGCGGCAGCCTGCAGCACATGTCCGCTGAGCTTCGGGTCAACGGCCAGGTGCAACGCGGTTGCGCGTCGTTCGGCGGTTCGCGAGACGACTGATTGCGCCCTGCGCTGTTTTAGCATGACGGGAAACCGCTGTTGGGGCTTATAATCGCCGGTTTGCAAAACAGCCGGCCTCTTTGCCCGCCGCCTACCGGATTCCTGTCATGTTACGAATCACCGAACTCAAGCTGCCCATCGACCATCCCGAAGAAGACCTGCGGCCTGCCATTGTGCAACGCCTGGGCATCGCCAGTGATGACCTGCTCGATTTCACCCTGTTCAAACGCAGCTACGACGCCCGCAAGAAATCGTCGGAGCTGTGCTTCATCTACACCATCGACCTGGAAGTCAAAGGCGAGGCGGCCCTGCTGCTCAAGTTCGCCGACGACCGCAACGTCAACCCGGCGCCGGACATCAGCTACAAGGTCGTGGGCCATGCGCCGGAAGGCCTGACCGAGCGGCCGATCGTCGTCGGTTTTGGCCCGTGCGGGATCTTCGCCGGGCTGTTGCTGGCACAGATGGGTTTCAAGCCGATCATCCTCGAGCGCGGCCGCGAAGTGCGCCAACGCACCAAGGACACCTGGGGCCTGTGGCGCAAGAATGTGCTGAACCCGGAATCCAACGTGCAGTTCGGTGAAGGCGGCGCCGGGACCTTCTCCGACGGCAAGCTCTATAGCCAGATCAAGGATCCGAAATTCCACGGTCGCAAGGTGCTGCACGAGTTCGTCAAGGCCGGTGCGCCAGACGAAATCCTCTACGTCAGCAAGCCGCACATCGGTACGTTTCGCCTGACCGGCGTCGTGGAAAACATGCGCCAGCAGATCATCGCCCTGGGCGGTGAAGTGCGCTTCGAGCAGCGGGTCACCGACGTGCTGATCGAAGACGGCCAGTTGAATGGCGTGGTGGTGGATGGCGGCGAGCAGATCCTGTCCAAGCACGTAATCCTGGCCCTCGGCCACAGCGCCCGCGATACCTTCCGCATGCTGCATGGCCGTGGCGTGTACATGGAAGCCAAGCCGTTCTCGGTGGGTTTCCGTATCGAACACCCGCAGTCGCTGATCGACGCTGCACGCCTGGGCAAGTACGCCGGCCACCCGAAACTCGGGGCCGCCGATTACAAACTGGTGCACCACGCCAAGAACGGCCGTTCGGTGTACAGCTTCTGCATGTGCCCGGGCGGTACCGTGGTCGCGGCGACATCAGAGCCGAACCGCGTAGTAACCAACGGCATGAGCCAGTACTCGCGTAACGAACGCAACGCGAACTCCGGGATCGTGGTGGGCATCACCCCGGAAGTGGATTACCCGGGCGGCCCGCTGGCCGGGATCGAGTTGCAGGAACGCCTGGAATCCCACGCGTTCATCCTCGGCGGCAGCAACTACGAAGCACCGGCGCAGCTGGTGGGTGATTTCATCGCCGGCAAGCCGTCCACCGCCATCGGTACCGTGGAGCCATCCTACAAGCCCGGCGTAGCCCTGGGTGACCTGGCGCTGGCGTTGCCGGAGTTTGCCATCGAAGCCATCCGCGAAGCGTTGCCGGCGTTCGAGAAGCAGATCAAGGGCTACTCGCTGCACGACGCGGTCCTTACCGGGATCGAGACCCGCACTTCTTCGCCGCTGCGGATTACCCGTAACGAGTCGATGCAGAGCCTGAACGTGAAAGGCCTGTTCCCGGCGGGCGAAGGTGCCGGTTATGCCGGTGGGATTTTGTCGGCGGGTGTCGACGGGATTCGGATTGCCGAGGCGCTGGCGCGGGATATGTTGGGCCTGGAGGCTTAACCACTGCGCTGAAAACGCAGCAGATCAAATGTGGGAGCGGGCTTGCTCGCGAATGCGGTGGATCAGCCGAATCATGTATTGGCTGACACTCCGCATTCGCGAGCAAGCCCGCACCCACATTGATAATGCGGTGTTTTAGATATTGGCGCGCAGGATGCTTTCCGGCAACGGTTGCCCCCGCTCGACACTCGCCGCAACGGCCGCAATCAAACCCTCCAACTCATACCCCTGCCCTGCCAGCCAGGCCTGATCGTAATAGGTCGTGGCATAGCGCTCACCGCCGTCGCACAAGATCGCCACGATCGAGCCCGACTCCCCTGCCGCCTTCATCTGCTGCGCCGCGATCAATGCACCGATCAGGTTGGTGCCACTTGAGCCGCCTACTCGCCGCCCCAAGCGCTGCGCCAGGTAATGCATGGCCGCCAGGGACAGCGCATCCGGCACCTTGACCATCGCATCAATCACTTTCGGCAGGAACGACGCCTCAACCCGTGGCCGGCCAATGCCTTCGATGCGCGAGCCACAGTCCAGGCGCAGGCTGGCGTCGCCGCTCAGGTAGTAGTCGAAAAACACCGAACGCTCCGCGTCCGCGCACAACACTCGGGTGCAGTGCTGGCGATAACGCACATAACGCCCCAACGTCGCCGTGGTGCCACCCGTGCCGGGGCTGGAAATCAGCCAACTCGGCTCCGGATAACGCTCAAAGCGCAGTTGCTGGAAGATCGATTCAGCGATGTTGTTGTTGGCGCGCCAGTCAGTGGCACGTTCGGCATAGGTGAACTGGTCCATGAAATGACCACCGCTTTCCTGCGCCAGGCGCTCGGATTCGGCGTAGATCTGCGTCGGATCCTGCACCAGATGGCTCTTGCCCCCGTAGAACGCGATCTGCGCAATCTTTTCCTGGGAAGTGGTGGCCGGCATCACCGCAATAAACGGCAAGCCCAGCAGCCTGGCGAAGTACGCCTCGGAAATCGCCGTGGAACCGCTGGAGGCTTCGATCACCGGTGCACCGGGCTTGAGCCAGCCGTTGCACAACGCATAGAGGAACAACGAACGCGCCAACCGATGTTTCAGGCTGCCGGTGGGATGGCTGGACTCATCCTTGAAATACAACTCGATACCTGGCAAACCCTGCATTGGCAAGGGGATCAGGTGGGTGTCGGCGCTGCGCTGGAAGTCCGCTTCAATAATGCGAATGGCTTCGCGGGCCCATTGGCGGTTGTCGCTCATGATCGGTTTCTCTAAGGATTTCAGACCTGATCTTAGGATGTTTCCTACACTCCACACAGATACAGTCATGACTCAATTGGACACACAATTTTCGGGGTCTGGCGCGCAAGTGATCAGACCGATCCCTTATAACAAATAAGAATATAACTTTTGTTTTAACAACTAACGGTACGGGTTAGGGTACCCACCTATTGAACTTTGATTGGAGAGCATCCCTTGCCTCTGCGTAGCACTTTCACCCGTTTCTTCCAGCTGGAAGCCGCCAGCGGTCTGCTCCTGATCGCTGCTGCCGCTTTGGCGCTGATCATCAACAACTCACCGCTGTCGCACCTCTACGCGAGTTTTCTCGACGTGCCGGTGGTCGCACAAATCGGCGCCCTGAAAATCGCCAAGCCGGCGCTGCTGTGGATCAACGACGGCCTGATGGCCCTGTTCTTCCTGCTGATCGGCCTTGAGGTCAAACGCGAGTTGCTCGACGGCCAACTGTCCAAGCCTTCGCAAGTGGTACTGCCGGGAGCGGCAGCCATCGGCGGCATGGTCGTGCCGGCGCTGATCTATTGGGCGCTGAACAAGGACAACCCGGCCGCCCTGGGTGGCTGGGCAATCCCCATGGCCACCGACATTGCCTTCGCCCTGGGCGTATTGGCCCTGCTGGGCAAGCGCGTGCCGGTTTCGCTGAAGTTGTTTCTGATGACCCTGGCCATCATCGACGACCTTGGCGCGATCATCGTCATTGCACTCTTCTACTCCGCCGACCTGTCCGGCGCCTCGTTGGCCGGTGCAGCAGCATGCCTGATCGCCTTGATAGCCATGAACCGGCTGGGTGTCGTCAAGCTGGGGCCCTACATGATTGTCGGGCTGATCCTGTGGGTCTGCGTGCTCAAGAGCGGCGTACACGCCACCCTGGCGGGCGTAACATTGGCGTTCTGCATCCCGCTGCGCACCAAAAACGCCGAGCCATCGCCGCTGCTGACCCTGGAACACGCCCTGCATCCCTGGGTGGCCTACGCGATCCTGCCGCTGTTTGCCTTTGCCAATGCCGGCGTCTCGCTGGTGGGCGTCAACCTCGAAAGCTTCACCCACCACGTGCCAATGGGCATCGCCGCCGGCCTGCTGCTGGGTAAGACCGTTGGCGTACTGGGTTTCACCTGGGTCATGGTAAAAACCGGCCTTGCCGCACTGCCCGCCGGCGCCAACTGGGGCCAGGTGCTGGGCGTGGCGGTCCTGTGCGGCATCGGCTTCACCATGAGCCTGTTTGTCGGCTCCCTGGCGTTTGTGCCGGGCAGCAGTGAATACGCGGGTATGGACCGGATGGGCATCCTGACCGGGTCGATACTGGCGGCGCTGATCGGGTATGCAGTGACGGCGATGGCCAGTCGCAAGCAGGCGCTCGTTCAATCCTGACCTTCACGGACAATTGCTACCCCAACAAAAAACCCCAACCAGTCACCCGGTTGGGGTTTTTCTTTGCCTGCAACCTTACCCTTAACGAGTAACGCGGCTTGTCCCGTTCACGGTCATGATGCGAACGCGGTCGCCAATGCGGAAGACTTCGTTCGGGTCAACGGCCTGGACGTAGGCACGCATGCTGCCGTCGTCTTCACGAACGGTGACTTCGACGCCTTGAGTGCGGGTCAGGCCTTCTTCAGCGGCCGAACCGAGCAAGCCACCGGCAACCGCACCGATAACGCCAGTGACGATACTGCCACGGCCACCGCCGATAGCGCTGCCGCCAACACCGCCAACCACTGCGCCAGCAACGCCGCCGATTGGGGTCTTGGTGCCTTCGATTTTTACCGGACGCAGGGATTCAATGGTGCCCATCCGAACGGTCTGCACGCGACGTGCTTCGTCACGGGAGTACGAGTCGCCGGTCAGACTCGAGGCGCAGCCACCCAGCAGCAGCGACAGGGTGGTAAAGCAGGCAACTAGTAAAACGGACTTACGCATAGCATCAACTCCAAAGGACAGGTATCCATTAAACCGCTGTGGCTTGCCGCCTGTCACGGCATGCCGGGCAGAAAATTGTTTTCATTCAGCCTTAGTACAGAGAACCTGTACCGAAAAACTCGACGAACGGTAGCGTTCCCACCTCCCTCAGGATCTTGATGGACGCTGTCATCATTGTAGCTAACGGCCGCATAACGCAGCGCAGCGCTACCCATCCAAGGCCTCTGACTAGAGACTTCGGCGTGCAGCGCTACATTCAGGCGAGGTGACGAAAGGTGGGCTCAGGGCGCCAGGCGCTCACGGGTCCAGTCGGCCCCCTGCAAGCGGAAGTTCAAGCGGTCGTGCAAACGACTCGCGCGGCCTTGCCAGAACTCGATGCGCTCCGGCAGCAGGCGGTAACCACCCCAGTGTTCGGGGCAATCAGGCTGGGTATCGCTGAAGCGTTGTTCGGTGGCCTTGAGCAGCGCCTGCAACTCTTCGCGGTCCCTGATTACCCGGCTTTGCGGTGAAGCCCAGGCACCCAGGCGGCTACCCAGGGGACGGACCTGGAAGTAAGCATCCGACTCCTCGGGCGAGACCTTGACCACCCGACCTTCGATGCGCACCTGGCGCTCCAGGGTCGGCCAGAAGAAGGTCATGGCGGCAAACGGTCGCGCCGCGAGTTGTTCGCCCTTGGCGCTCTGATAATTGGTGAAGAAGGTAAAGCCCTGTGTATCCAGGCCTTTGAGCAGCAGGATCCGGCAGTGCGGGCGACCGTCCTGGTCCACCGTAGCCAGGGTCATGGCATTGGCCTCCACCGGTGGCTGTTCGGTTTTCACCGCGTCGGCGAACCACTGGTGGAACAAGGCAAACGGTTCATCCGGGGCCTGGGCCTCGCTCAAACCGTCCCGTGTGTAGTCACGGCGCATATCGGCCAGTGCCTGGGTCATGCGGCTTTATCCTTCTTGCTCAAATAATCAGTTCTTCGCCTGGTCGTTGGTAGCAGCTGGAGCGGCGGCCTTGGCAGGTGCTGGCTTTTTAGCAGCAGGCTTGGCCGGGGCCTTTTTGGCAGCCGGCTTGGCGGCAGCTTTCTTGGCAACGGTTTTTTTCGCCGGAGCGGCAGCTTTTTTGACCGGAGCAGCGGCTGGAGCAGGAACGTCCTGCACAGCGACCATTTCAGCCTTCGGCGGGTTGGCCGAGTTGTACTTGCTCAACAGGGCCAGCATGGTGGTGCGCTGGGTGAACATGATTTCCATGCGACGGTTCAGGGCGCGGCCCTGGTTGCTGTCGTTGGCGGCACGCGGCATCAGGTCGCCCATGCCACGCAGCATCAGGCGGTCCTGCTTCAGGCCGCTGAGGCTGAAGATCGAAGCGATGGACTGTGCACGTTCCTTGGTCAGGGCCTGGCTCACCGGCTCGGCACCCGAGGTATCTACATGGCCCAGGACCAGTACGGCAGTTTTCGGATCGCCTTCAACGGCCTTGGCAACACGGGTGAACGGACCCAGGGTCACCGGCAGCAACATCGCCGGGCGTTTCGGGTTGTAGGAGCCGTCAACCGGAGCAATCACCACCAATACGTTGTCGCGGCGTTCCAGTTGCAGGTTGCTGTCCTTGATCGCGAGACGCAGGCGTGGCTCGTAGTCGTCCAACCAGGCCTGGGTGATTTTTGGATCAGGCATCGGGATGTTGGCGACGTCGACCTTGGCCAATGGCTTTGGCTTGCTTTCGAACGGCCACCACCATTTGGTATCGGTATCCGTCTTGGCAACGGCAGGTGCAGCGGCCGGTGCATCAGCCGGGGCGCCGGAGGCAGGCGTTGCCGCCTTGAGGTCGGCCTTCAGGTCTGCCTTGGCGTCGTCGGCTTTCGACGAGAACGGCCACCAGCTGGAGCCGGTATCCGCCTTCGCAACCGGTGCAGGTGCAGCAGCCGGTGCTACCGGCGCTGGCGCCTTGGCCGCGACCGCCGGCTTGGCATCCGGTTTGGTGTCGGCCTGGCTCACTGCGTCCTTGGTAGCAGCCTTATCGGAGCCAAATGACCACCAATGCCCGCCCTCGGCATCATTTTGTGGGGTTTGTGCACAGCCAGTAATAGTGAGGCATAGCGCCAGTGCCAAGGACTTGTTCGATAACATGAGATATCCACAAAATGAGAAAAAACCAGGGGCCTGAATGACCCGTTAAACAGACGCTTTTGGAACATTAAAGTTACAATATTTTGCCTAGCGTCTTTTTGTATGTGCCTTTGTAACAAAAAAACGCAAGACAGCAAGCTATTTACAGACAACCGGCCAATATTCTTACCAACTTTTGCGCCCGCGGGTCCATAAGTACATAAGGGCCCAATGTATTGGTCACAAAACCAAAGGCTACATCATGTTCCGGATCGGCAAACCCCACCGAACCACCGGCCCCGGGATGCCCAAAGGCCCGTGGGCCAAGGCCGAACGTGGCGTTTGGCACGTGCGGTTGATCCAACATGCAACCCAACCCAAACCGGGTTTGTGTCAATAAGGTTTTATCCGGGCCGATACTGTGTTCGCGGGTCAACTCTTCGAGCATATCGGCTTCCAGCAAACTACCGTCGAGCAGCCCACTATAAAAACCCGCCAGACTTCGCGCATTACCGTGACCATTTGCCGCTGGCTGCTGCATACGCCGCCATTCGGGTTTATTAGTGCTGGTCAGAATAGACGGTGGATTGGTAAATGCACGGGTAGTCATCGCCGTCGGCTCGCGCATCGTTACTTGAAGTAAACGTTGTGCCGCCTCATCGCCAACATTGCCCTTGCCTCGGGCTATATGGGCAACTCGATAAAACTCTTCATCTGCCAACCCCACATGAAAATCCAGGCCCAGTGGCCGTGCAACCCGGGCCACGATGGACTCGCCTGGCCCACGACCGTCGGCGCGGCGCAGCAACTCGCCCACCAGCCAACCATAGGTAATCGCCGCATAACCGTGCCCTTCCCCGAGCTTCCACCATGGCGCTTCGGCGGCGAGGGCGTCGACCATCATCTGCCAGTCGTACAGGGCTTCGGCGGGCAGCGTTTCACGCAGGGCCGGCAACCCGGCCTGGTGACAGAGCAGATGGCGCAGGGTGATGGCTTCCTTGCCCGCGGCAGCAAACTCCGGCCAGTACTTGGCGACCGGCGCATCCAGCTGCAACTTGCCTTCGGCCACCAGTTGCAGCGCCGTGACGGCCGTAAAGGTCTTGGTGCAGGAGAACAGATTGGCAATGGTGTCGCTGTGCCAGGCCTCGGCACCGTCCTTGTCGGCGGTACCGGCCCACAAGTCGACGACGGTTTCGCCGCCAATTTGGATGCACAGCGCGGCACCACGTTCCTGAGGGTCGTCGAACAGCGCGGCGAAGGCTTCACGCACCGCTTCGAATTGAAGCTCGTAATGACCCTGAATCTGCACCTAAGCCCCCTTGGAAAAGTACTACAGAAAGTGGCCGACATTGTTCCAGCCATTGAGCGATTTGTGAACCCGCTCTCGTCGATCAGCCCCCATCAATGACCTTTGCCGGAATGCCCGCCGGAATGCTCTGCACCCGGCGCTGCTGCATTGCCTTCACGCCCGGGCTTGCCGCCCTCACCGGCGTGGACCGCTGCGGCAGCCTTGGCCTTTTCGGCCTCCTTGCCCAGCTGATCGACGGCAGCCAGGTTACTTTTGCGCACACTGTCGACAAACCCCTGGAACGGCACATCGGTGATGCCGACCAGGCCGAAGTGGCCGTTTTCGCCGTCAAGCAAACGGCCGGTAACCGGCTGGTCCAGGTACTGGAACCAATGCACGCCGACGATCGACGGCTCGGTCATGGCCTGCTTCAGGAAGTTGGCGTAGGCAACCCCACGATCCTCTTCCCGGGCCAACTGCGTCACGCCGCCCCAGAACGGGCCGCGGTCCGCCGAGCCGAAGTTGAATTCGGTGATCAGCACCGGCTTGTCCAACGTCCGCAGGGCCGCGAAGTCGTAGCCGTCCTGAGGCTTGAGGGTGTACATGTTGAAGCTCAGCACATCGCAATATTGCGCGCAGGACGCCACCGCTTCCGGCGTGCTGACCGCGTATCGGCCACCCAGCAACAGCTGGTTGGGCGCATGCCATTTCAATGCATCGGAGATGGTCTTGAAGTAGGCGTCGGCAAAGGTCTTCTGGAAGTACTTGAAGTCCGCTTCGATTTCCGGGTGCTCCGGGCTTGGCATTGGCGGCACAAAGCCTGGGTCTTCCATCAGTTCCCAGGCGGGCAGCTCGATGCCCCAGGCCCTGGAAAGCCCCTCCTGGTTGCGGTACTTATCGCGCAATTGCTTGAGAAACGCGCGCTTGGCCGGCACGTCGGTGGTCATGCGCAGGGTACCGTAGGCCAGGGCGTAGCGGGATTTCGCATCATCACCGGGACCGGCCCAGGCCAGTTCGTTGTCGGCAAAGAAGCCGATCAGCCACGGGTCGTCGCGATGGTCACGGGCGGCAATTGCCACCGCACGCTCGGTGGCCATGGCGAAGCGCGGGTCGAACGGGTCGGGCATGCCGCCCCACCAATCGGTGCCGGTGCTGATGCTCGCGTAATCACCGACGATCGACAGTGGCAAGGTGTAAGGCACGCGGTCGGCGGTCGCCAGCTGCGGCGCACTCCAGTTGCCGACAGTATTGAAACCCCAGGCCCGCAGGCGGTCGAGGGTGTGGCTGACCCAGCGTTTCTGGTCGAAACCTTCCGGAGCACAAGGTGCCGGCGGCACGCACGGCTGGCCATAGGTACGCTGCAGGTTGGCGCCATAGAAGTCGTACCAGCGGCCGACATTAAAGCTGCGCCCCTGATCGGCACCATTGCCGCTGCGGCTGTCACCGCTGCCGTAGTATTTGTCGAAAGGCTCGCCGGCCTTGGGCAGCGCGGCAAACATCCATTCGCGGCCCGCCACGTAGGTCTGGCTGTTGTCCGGGGCGACGGTATTGACGCCCAGGGAGTAGAACGGATGGCCTTCCGGTGTCACCAGGTACCAGCGCCCGTCGCGCTTCTCGGTGCGGAAGAAGCCGCTGGCGTCAAAGGCCGGGCCCTTGTTCCAGCCGCCGAATTTGTCCAGGGAGGCCTTGTCGCGCTCGGCCAGCCAGCCCTTGAGCTGTTGCTGTTCCTTGACCGCTGCGGCCCTCAACTGCTCGTCGCTGCTGACTTTCTCCGGCCACCGGGCGCGGGTGGACTGCCCATAGGCGTCCACCAGATCGCTGTAGGTAGCCTTGAGTACCGGCGCGATGTCCTGCACGCCAAAGCGTTCGAGCAAGATGCTTTGGGCGACGTTCGGCTTGATCATCGACAGGGTCACCGACACGATCTGGCTGCGGTCGATCTCCCCTTCGCTGCTGGCCAGCAGCACGCGCTGGCCATCGACGGTGATCGGCATCGGCGGGCCGGCCTTCATCCCCTGGCTCAGGGGCGAGTTGGCTTGCAGCGGAATCAACAGCGTTTGCGCGGGACCGGCTGGCAGGTCGATACGGCTGAACAGTGTCCGGCCGTCATTGCTCTGCACCTTGACGTACAGGGTCAGCGCCCAGTCCATCGCACTTTGAATACGCAGGCTCATGGCACCGGATTGCGACCAGTCCCAGGCGCCGGTCTGCGGGCTGAGCACCAGGCTCGGTTCGGCCGCCGGGTTGAAGGTGATACGGCGCAGCACTTCGCCTTCAGCGGTTTGTTCGGCGTTGTATTGCGGCAGGCTGGCGTCCTGGGTCGCCACCTTGACCACATCGGCGGGCCGTACAAAGTTGAACAAGGTTTGTTGCCCGGCAGGCGCAGCCAGCAATGGCGCGGCAAACAACAGGGCAAAAACAGCGGGCAGCGTGCGAATCATGTGAACAAGGTTCTCCCAAACGGCCGGTGACTGGCCTGATGACGTGAAGCGATGGTGAGATAGACCACAAAGTGGGCGAATTCGCCCACTGGGCCTTAAGAAATTTCCCGCCGAAACGGCGGTAAAGCATTCAGGATAGCTTTCCCATAGCGCTGGGTAACCAGACGCCGGTCAAGCAAGGTGATGGTGCCGCGATCTTCTTCGGTACGCAGCAGGCGGCCGCAGGCCTGGACCAGTTTCAAGGAAGCGTCCGGCACCGAGATCTCCATGAACGGATTGCCGCCCCGGGCTTCGATCCATTCGGCCAACGCGGCTTCCACCGGATCATCCGGCACCGAGAACGGGATCTTGGCGATCACCACGTGTTCGCAGTAAGCGCCGGGCAAATCCACACCCTCAGCGAAACTCGCGAGGCCGAACAGCACGCTGGAATCGCCGCCATCCACCCGCGCCTTGTGCTTGTTCAGGGTTTCCTGTTTCGACAGGTTGCCCTGGATAAACACCTGCTTGCGCCAGTCACGGTCGAGGCCGTCGAACACGTCCTGCATCTGTTTGCGGGACGAGAACAACACCAGCGTGCCCCGTGAGCCCTCCACCAATGATGGCAGGTCACGAATGATCGCCGCCGTATGGGCCGGCGCATCCCGTGGGTCGGCCTTGAGGTCCGGTACCCGCAGCACACCGGCGTCGGCGTGATGGAACGGGCTGGGCACC
>NZ_JACARK010000462.1:0-4368 GCF_013386655.1 Pseudomonas sp. K5002
CTGCGCTGCTCGGCCTGGCGTTCGGCCACGCCGATGCTGACGGTCACCGACACGCTGGAAGCGCCATTGCCCACACGACGCTGGCGCCCCTGCTGGTCGTCGTGGGGACGGTCCGGGTTACGCAGTTTGATGTCGTAGTTGGCGATGATTTCGCGGATCTCTTCCAGGTGCGGCAGGCATTCATCCAGAGTCTTGCCGGCGAATACCACGGCAAATTCCTCACCGCCATAGCGGTAGGCCCGGCCGCCGCCGTTGACCTTGGACAGCTTGCTGGCGACCAGGCGCAGTACCTGGTCGCCCACGTCGTGGCCATGGGTATCGTTGAAACGCTTGAAGTGATCGACGTCGCCCATGGCCAGCACATAATTGCGCCCCAGGCGTTGCATGCGCTCATTGAGCGCGCGGCGGCCCGGCAACCCGGTCAGCTCGTCACGGAAGGCCATTTGATAAGCCTCGTGGGCCACCCCTGCAGCGATCATCAGCATCACCTGGCTGCACATGATGTTCAGGGTGAACGGCAGGATGAACGTCTGCGGCAACATCCAGAACAACCCCAGTAACCCTACCAGCTGCGCGGCGTGCAGCGGTCTTGGTTGATACCAGTACTGCGCGGCCAGGGTCACAAAACCAATCAGGAACATCGGATAGGACAGCTGGATCAGGCTCATCCAGCGGCCATGCAAGGCGGGCCAGCGAATTTCGGCCAACCAGCTCAACAAGGCATGGGGAAAACTTTGTTCAAGGGCAAGCGCCACGCTGCCTACCGCAAACAGCACCGCGCAGCGTGCGACGAAGTCGCGAAACAGGTGGGTTTTTTCTTGCCAGACCGCGTAGATGCCGAACAGCAACGGTAACAACAGGCAACACAGGTGGAAGACCACGGCCGCGTCGTCCCGCACGCGACCGTTATCGCGGTAGTAATCGGTCTGGGTATCCAGCAGGAAATAGACCACATACACCGTGATCATCAGGAACAGCTCTCGCTGGCGCCGGTAGACCGCGCAGTACGAGCCGCCCAGCAGCAGCACGAGGGTCGGCAGCACATTGAACAGTGAAGTGAAGAACACATTGAGATCCTTCACATACGCAGCCGAGAGCCCCGCCAGCAGTAAAAGCAGTGAAGGTAAAAAATGACTGAAACGTACAGCAGACGCGCGCGACAAGGGTAAAGCTCCGACCCACAAAAAAAGATGGCACAGTGCCTTCACTGATCACAGTTAAGCACATTCAATGTGATGCGTATCACATTGCCATCACTGTAACGGCCGCTCGGAGCAATCCCTGAGTGCGGTACTGTGGTTTTTTATCGCGCAAAAAAAACCGCCGCTCCCGAAGGAGCGGCGGCTTTTGAAGCGAACTGGCCGAGGCTTAGTAGCCCAGGTCGAAGTTCTCTTCTTTCATGTCCATCAGGTTGTTGGCGCCCGACAGCATGGTTGCAACGTGGGTGCGGGTACGCGGCAGGATGCGCTGGAAGTAGAAGCGCGCTGTCTGCAGCTTGGCGGTGTAGAAGCCTTCTTCGGTGGTGCCGGCAGCCAGTTTCTCGGCGGCCAGGCGGGCCATGTCGGCCCAGAAGTAAGCCAGGCAGGCATAACCGGAGTACATCAGGTAATCCACCGAAGCGGCACCGACTTCTTCGCGGTCTTTCATGGCCGCCATGCCGACCTTCATGGTCAACTCGCCCCACTCTTTGTTCAGTGCCGCCAGCGGTGCAACGAATTCCTGTACGGCTTCGTTGCCTTCGTTGGCCTGGCAGAACTTGTGGACGATCTTGGTGAAGCCCTTCAGCGCTTCGCCCTGGGTCATCAGCACTTTACGGCCCAGCAGGTCTAGAGCCTGGATGCCGGTGGTGCCTTCGTACAGCATCGAAATGCGGCTGTCGCGAACGTTCTGCTCCATGCCCCACTCGGCGATGAAGCCGTGGCCGCCGTAGATTTGCACGCCGTGGTTGGCGGCTTCAAAACCGACTTCGGTCATGAACGCCTTGGCGATCGGAGTCATGAAGGCCAGCAGTGCGTCAGCCTGTTTCTTGGCTTCGTCGTCAGTGCCGTACTTGACCACGTCAACCTGCTTGGCGGTGAAGTACACCATCGCGCGGTTGCCTTCGGCGAAGGCTTTCATGGTCAGCAGCATGCGGCGCACGTCAGGGTGCACGATGATCGGGTCAGCGGCCTTGTCTGGCGCTTTCGGGCCAGTCAGGGAGCGCATTTGCAGGCGGTCACGAGCGTATTTGAGGCCGCCCTGGAAGCCGATTTCAGCGTGGGACAGGCCTTGCAGCGCGGTGCCCAGGCGAGCGGTGTTCATAAAGGTGAACATGCAGTTCAGGCCTTTGTTCGCCGGGCCGATCAGGAAACCGGTGGCCGCGTCGAAGTTCATCACGCAGGTGGCGTTGCCGTGGATGCCCATCTTGTGTTCCAGGGAACCACAGGACACGGCATTGCGCTCGCCAATCGAGCCGTCGGCGTTCGGTACGAACTTGGGAACGATGAACAGCGAAATGCCTTTGGTGCCAGCCGGTGCGTCCGGCAGGCGGGCCAGCACGATGTGGACGATGTTGTCGGCCATGTCGTGTTCGCCGGCCGAGATGAAGATCTTGGTACCGGAAACCTTGTAGGAACCATCAGCCTGAGGCTCGGCCTTGGTGCGCAGCATGCCCAGGTCGGTGCCGCAGTGCGGTTCGGTCAGGCACATGGTGCCGGTCCACTCGCCCGACACCAGTTTGGTCAGGTAAGCCTCTTGCTGCTCGGGAGTGCCGTGCTCGGAAATGGTGTTCATCGCGCCATGGGACAGGCCCGGGTACATGCCCCACGACCAGTTGGCCTCGCCGACCATTTCGCTGACCGCCAGGCCCAGGGATTCCGGCAGGCCCTGGCCACCGTGCGCCACGTCGTGGGCCAGGCTTGGCCAGCCGCCTTCAACGAACTGTTTGTAGGCTTCTTTGAAACCGGTAGGGGTCTTAACGCCTGACTCGCTCCAGGTGCAACCTTCGATATCACCCACGCGGTTCAGCGGCGCCAGTACCTGCTCACAGAACTTGGCGCCTTCTTCGAGAATGGCGTCAACCATGTCCGGGGTAGCGTCCTGGCAAGCCGGCAGGCTCTGATAGTGCGCTTCATAGCCAAGCAGTTCGTCACGAACGAAGCGAATATCACGCAAGGGGGCCTTGTAGTCAGGCATAGCGATAAACCTCTGCTGATGTATCTGGGATGAACAACCGCATGGATGTGTTGTGGCGGTCAAACAGTTGTTTGAAACATACGTTTACGACCAATCCTTGTCAAGCGTCGCGCAAACGCCGTTTGTCATGACGCAGGTCAACGTCAGGCACGGCAAGGCCTGCAGCGAAATGCCGCATGACGATTCAGGGGGAAAAAGATTATTGAGCGGTGAAGATCAGTGTGGGAGCTGGCTTGCCTGCGATGCGGGCGCCGCGGTGTATCAGGAGGATCGAGGTGACGCTATCGCAGGCAAGCCAGCTCCCACAGAGAAGCCAGCTCGCACGATAAGAGGGGGGGGTTATGCGTAAGTATCGATCAAGGTGCCGAGCATTTCGTCGGAAGCCTTGGCGACTTTGGCGCCCAGTTCAACCTGGAACTTGCCTTGGGCCATCTCGACCATGTTGCTCGCCGAGTTGCTGGCCTGATTGGCGTCTACCGAACGCAAACGATCACTTTGCGCGTCCGAAGGCTGGGAAGTGGCGGCGCTGGCAATCTTGCCGGCGGCCTGGTCGACACGGTTCTGCCCGGTCTGAATCGCGCTCAGTCCCGAGTAAAACGCGCTGCTACCAGAGATTTCCATGGCGTGAACCTGCCTATAAGAGAATCGTGAACTGTTATTGAAGCAGACCTACCGGCAAAACGCTCGTCAAAAACACTAATGGCATAATGCCTTCTCGATAGGCAAAACTAGTCAAGCAGGTCCAGTTGCAAGTACGCGGCGACCGCTTCGGCGCTGGGATGCTTGAGCTTGGGCACCCTTCCCAGGCATGGCGCGGGGAGTCGTTCAGCCAGGGTCGCGAGGTTTTCTTCCAGACGAGAGGTCTTGGGGTCGATGATATTGGCCACCCAGCCCGCCAGCGGCAACCCGTCCCGGGCGATGGCTTCTGCGGTCAACAACGCGTGACTGATACACCCCAGCCGCACACCCACCACCAGGATCACCGGCAGCTTCAGCGCCTGGGCCAGGTCCGACAAATTGTCCTGGTCCGCCAATGGCACACGCCAGCCGCCCGCACCTTCGATCAAGGTGAAGTCCGCCTGCTTGGCGAGAACGTGCTGCATGGGCTTCAACAACGACTGCACCGTCAGCGCCACGCCGGCTTCACGGGCCGCCAGATGCGGCGCGATGGCCGGCTCGAAGGCCACCGGGTTG